>DASUYB010000146.1 GCA_036377595.1 Longimicrobium sp.
ATTGATTCAGTCCCTCTGCGACCTCTGCGCCCTCTGCGTGAGACCATCAGTTCAGGGTTTCGCGTAGACGACTCGGCCGCCGACGACGGTCATCACCGGCTCGGCGTCCAGGATCTCGCGCTCGGGGATGGCGAGCAGGTCGGCGGACCAGACTACGAAGTCGGCCAGCATCCCCGGGCGCAGCATCCCCTTCACCCGCTCCTGCCACTCGCCGTACGCGGGCGCGGCGGTGTAGAGGCGGATGGCCTCCTCGCGCGTCAGCCGCTGCTCGGGCATCCACCCGCCCGGCGGCACCCCCGGCTGCTCGCGGCTCTGCCGCGTGACGGCGGAGTAGATCCCCTCCACCGGGCGGATCGGCTCCACGGGAAAGTCGGTGCCGAAGATCACCGTCGCCCCCGCGTTCAGCAGCGTGCGCCAGACGTACGCGCCCTGCACCGCGCGCTGGTGGCCGATGCGCGTCTCCGCCCAGCGCATGTCGCTGGTGGCGTGCGTGGGCTGCATCGACGCGATCACGCCGAGCTGCCTGAAGCGGGGGATGTCGCCCGGCGCCAGCACCTGCGCGTGCTCGATGCGGTGGCGGCGCGCGTGCGGCGGGTTCACGCGCGCGGCCCGCTCGAAGGCGTCCAGCGCCTGACGGTTAGCCGCGTCGCCGATGGCGTGCAGGATCACCTGCAGCCCCGCCGCGTCGGCCTCCGCCACGAGCGAGTCCAGCTGCGCGTCGGTGTAGCGCGCCAGCCCGCGCGTGTGCGGGTCGTCGCTGAACGGCTCCAGCATGTACGCGGTCCGCGAGCCCAGCGTGCCGTCCGCGTACCCCTTCACCATCCCCAGCCGCAGCCACTCGTCCCCATAGCCGGCGCGGATCCCCAGCCGCCGGAAGCCGCCGATCACCTCGCGGTTCAGCGGAAACCAGACGTACATCCGCACGGTGAGCGAATCGGCGCGCTCCAGCTCCTGCATCACCCGGAACGACGCGGGGAGCGCCGGATCGACGTCGGTGGAGCTGCCCGCGACGATCGGCGAGACGTCCGTCTGCACGCTGGTGACGCCCGTACGCGCCGCCAGCTCCATCGCCGCGACGATCTGGCGGCGGATGGTGGCGGGGGAGGGAGACGGCACCTTCGTCGTCACCAGGTTGCGCGCGGGGTCCTCCTTGAGGATGCCCGTCGGCTCGCCGGTGCGCGGGTCCTTCACCACCTCGCCGCCGGACGGGGCGACTGTGGCGCGGGTGACGCCGGCGATGCGCAGCGCCGCGGAG
>DASUYB010000147.1 GCA_036377595.1 Longimicrobium sp.
CGGGGCCAGACGGCGCGATCGCGTCGCACCGAGCTTTCGGAGTGCGCCACCGGCTGTGGCGGCGCGATCGAAGTTACCCCCTCCCGTTATCGGGAGGGGGTACGCGGCCCCAGCCGCGGGGGGAGGGTCTCGCGGGGGGAGGGTCTCGCGGGGGGAGGGTCCGCGGGGGGAGGGGCTCAGGCGTGCAGCGTCAGCAGCGCGCTGGCCACGGCAGGGTCGAAGTGGGTGCCGGCCTCCTGCTCGATCATCCGCAGCGTCTCGGCCACGGGGAAGGCGGGGCGGTACGGGCGGTCGTGGGTGAGCGCGTCGAAGAAGTCGGCCACCGCCACGATCCGCGCCTCGGGCGGGATGGCCTCGCCGGAGAGGCCCTGGGGGTAGCCGCGCCCGTCCCAGCGCTCGTGGTGCGCGCGGGCGATGCGCTCGGCCATGGCCATCAGCTCGCTGCGGCCGCCCGCCAGGATCCGCGCGCCGATGGTGGTGTGCGTGTTCATCCGCGCCCGCTCGTCGGCCGACAGCACGCCGGGCTTGCGCAGGATGGCGTCGGGGATGCCGATCTTCCCCACGTCGTGCAGGGCGGCGGCGCGGCGCAGCATCTCGGCGAACGCCTGGTCGCGCCCCATCGCCCGGGCGATGCGGGCGCACAGGTCGCCCACGCGGCGCACGTGCTCGCCGGTCTCGTCATCGCGCAGCTCGGCGGCCTGCGCCAGGCGCTCCAGAACCTCCACCTGCGCCAGCTCCAGCTCGCGGGTGCGCGCCGCCACCTTCTCCTCGAGCTCGCGGTTCTGCTCGCGGACGCGCGCGTGCAGGAAGCGCATCTCCAGCAGGTTGCGGATGCGCAGCACCGCCTCGGCGGGGTCGTACGGCTTGGCCAGGAAGTCGCGCGCGCCGTCGGCCAGCGCACGGCGCCGCGCCTCGGGGTCCAGGTCGCCGCTGACGACGAGGACGGGGAGCCACTCGCCGGCCGCGAGCGCGGGGCGGAGGAGGCGGATCACCTCCATGCCGCCCATCCCCGGCATGTGCAGGTCGAGCACCACCAGGTCCGGCCGCACCCGCTCGAACAGCGGCAGCACCTCCGCGGCGTCGGTCGTGGCCGTGAAGCCGGTGAAGCCCGCGCGCTCCAGCACGCGACGCATCACCCGCAGGTTCGTTTCCTCGTCGTCCGCCGCCAGGATGCGCGCCCCGCGGAGATCCACGTCGTCGATCATATGAACCCGTCCCCGTCCCGTCTCACCCCGCGCTTGCGCCGTAACCGCGAAGGCGCTAAGTAGGCGGAAAATTCAGGCAGCGAGATGCCCATCCCGTCCGCTGCGCAACAGACCTGCGAATTCGAGGCCCGATGCCCCGTTCGGTTCTGCTTGTAGATGACGAGCCAGCCGTCGTCCGCGTCATCTCCCGCTTCTTCGAGCGCCAGGAGTGGGAAGTCTATCAAGCCCTGTCGGGAGAGGACGGGGTCCGCACCTTCGAGGCGCAGCGCCCGGACCTCGTCGTTCTCGACGTGAACCTTCCCGGGCTTTCCGGCCTGCAGACGCTGGAGATTCTCGTGGCCCGCGGCGCCACCGTCATGATGCTCACCGGCCAGGCCGAGGTGAACACGGCGGTCGAGGCCATGCAGCTGGGCGCCGAAAGCTTCCTCACCAAGCCCGTCGACTTCGCCCACCTGCAGACCGCGGCCGAGCGCGCGGTGGAAAAGGTGGAGCTGCGCCGCGCCAACGAGACGCTGGCCGAGCGGATGGAGGAGCGCAGCCGGCAGGGCGTCCTGGGCGCCAGCGCGCGGATGCAGGAGCTCGCCCGCCAGGTCGACCTCGTGGCCGCCAGCGCGCACACCTCCGTCCTCCTCCTGGGCGACAGCGGCACGGGGAAGAGCTTCGTCGCGCAGATGCTGCACGCGCGCAGCCCCCGCGCACGGGGACCGTTCGTGGAGATCAACTGCGCGGGGCTGTCGGCTACCTTCCTCGACTCCGAGCTCTTCGGCCACGAGAAGGGCGCGTTCACCGACGCCAAGGAGATGAAGCGGGGGATGTTCGAGGTGGCCGACCACGGCACCATCTTCCTGGACGAGATCGGCGACCTGGCGCCCGAGCTGCAGCCCAAGCTGCTCAAGGTGCTGGAGACGCGCGCCTTCCGCCGGCTGGGGGGGACGCGGGAGATCGAGGTGGACGTGCGCCTGATCGCGGCGACGAACCACGACCTGCAGGCGTCGGTGAAGGCGGGGAAGTTCCGCGAGGACCTCTTCTACCGCCTCTCCGTCTTCCCGCTCACCATTCCCCCGCTCCGCGAGCGCTCGCGCGAGGACGTGCTGGAGCTGATCCACGCCTCGCTCCGCGATCTCCATCGCCGCCATCCCGACAGTCCCGGGCAGCTGACCGCGAAGGCGCTCGACCACCTCGTGGCCTACGGCTGGCCGGGAAACGTGCGCGAGCTGCGCAACGCGCTCGAGCGCGCGCTGGTGCTGGCGCGCGGCGCCGACCGCATCGGCCCCGAGCACCTTCCCGAGCAGCTGCGCGCGCCGGGCGCGCCCAGGGCGCAGCGGCAGGACTGGGAGGTGCTGACGCTGGAGGAGGTGGAGCGGCGCCACATCGAGCGCACGCTGCACCTCACCGGCGGCAACCGCACGCTGGCGGCCGAGAAGCTGGCGATCAGCCGGGCGACGCTGCATGCCAAGATCAAGGAGTACGGGCTGCAGGAGGTGGGGCGGCAGGGGTGAGCGCCAGGAACGCCGCCACCGCCTCGGGGTGGAAGCGCGTTCCCGCCCCGGACTTGAGCGTTTCCTCCCAGTACTCGCGATTCATCGGCCCGCGGTAGCTGCGGGGGCTGACCATCGCGTCGTACGCGTCCACCACGCGGAGGATGCCCGCCATCAGGTGCTCGGGGGACTTGCGATCGAGGTGCTCGCCCAGCTCCGCGTAGTCCGTCCCCTGGTGCTCGATGATCGGCGCCACCCGCCGCAGCGCGGGGACGCCGGCGACGATGGAGGCGCCCGTCCGCGCGTGCCCGCGGATCTGCTCCAGCTCGGCCGGCGAGAGCGGCCCGGGCTTGTGCAGCAGCTCCAGCGGCACGCCCGCCTTGCCGATCTCGTGCAGCATGGCCGCCGTCTCCAGCAGCTCCGTGCGCTCGGCCGAGAGGTGGAGCGCCTCGGCCACGTCGCGGCAGAGCGCGGCGACGCGGGTGGCGTGGCCGTGCATGTAGGGGTCGCGCGCGGCCACGGTGGCGGCCAGCGCGTTCACCGTCTCGCGCTGCATCTCGCGCATGGCCTTCTGCATCCGCTGCATCTCGCGCCACATCTCGCCCCGCAGCGCGCGCAGGTCCTCGTCCACGCGGTGGATGGCGTCGTCGATCCGCTCCGTCACCTCGCGCGTGCGGAAGGGCCGGGCGAGCGGCGTCGCCAGCAGCGGGAGGCTGGCCCCGTCGCCGCCGAGGGTGGGGCGGGTGAAGCCGGAGAAGGGCGCGCCGTTCTCGACCACCACCATGTGGCGCCCGGCGCGGTTCATCTCGCGGAAGCGCCAGACGTAGTCGATCCCGTCGAGCGCGCGCTCGCATCCCAGGTCGCTGATCACGATGTCGGGGACGAGGCCCTCGTCCAGCGTCTGCAGCGCCTCGCGGCCGTCGGGCACGGTCAGCGGCAGGTGGTGCCCCGCGCGGATGATCGGTTCCAGCTCGGCGATCACCTCCGGGCGGTCGCTCACGATCATGATGCGTCCGTTCAGCATGGCCGGTGTCTCGGTTGATGGGTCGCGCCGTGGGATGATCCGGAACCCGCGCGGAAGTCGCCGCATGGACGCGCGCGGCAGAGGCGAGACCCAGGCCGGACTCGCCGATCGCGTAAAATGTTGATGGGATGATGTTTACGGGAATGGCGTGGAGATGCGCCGCTGTCGGGAACCCGCGCGGGAGGAGGCGAGGCTGCGGGCTAAGTTACTGCGGGAGATGGAGATGAAGCCGCCGTCGCGATTCTGGACGGCGTCAGCATGGCCGGACTGAACTTCGGCGCACTCCGGCCAGCATCCGCCCGGACCCAGTGATCTTGTTGTCTCACGCAGAGTTAGCAGAGTCAGCAGTAAAACCGCAGTTCTCTGCTGACTCTGCTGACTCTGCGTGAGACTTTCTGTTGTTTGGATATGGTCGCCGCGCCGATGACGGAGCGCTCACCTCCGCGGGGAAGATGGCGGCGGTGGGGTGCAGGCGGGAACGCGGCGGGGGTCGAAGCGGTGCAGGAAGTTCATGGCGTCGCAGTCCCCGAGCTGCTGCATGTAGGGGATCAGGACGTCGCCGTACCGGTCCAACAGCATGGGCGTGTAGTAGTCGATCGGGCTCCGCACGTCCGCGAACTCGATCAGGTTTGACCTCAGCGCGCGCTCGGTCTTTCCGAGGTGATAGAAGAGCCGGTCGAAGCTCTCGCGCACGTAGGTGTCGCCCGCCGAGAGGCTGTCGTTGCTCCCCACGTCCAGCGCGTGATGCACGTTCTCCGCGGCGATCACCACCGGCTGGCCGCCGCCGATGGTGTACGTGCGCCGGTCCCAGTCGATCATCCGCAGCGCATCGAACGCCTGCGCGTCGTCCAGCATGGCGTCGGTGAACGCCATCGCGAGCCTCGCCTGGTTCCAGCGCAGCTCGCGCGCCCGCTGCGCCGAGGTCCCGTTCAGCGTGATGATCAGGGCGATCGCGGAGACGATCCCGCCGGTGATCGCGATCGACTTCGAGGCGATCTCGAACCGGTCCCGCGTCCGCTGGCTCAATCCCGGCGATCCCTGCGCGCTGTCCATCACGCCTCTCTCGCGATCCGCCGCGGGAAAATCCGCCGCTCCGCACACTCGCGCACGGAGCGCGTGGACCCTACGCTCGCAAGATGCGTCGGAAGAGGGGGATGGAGAAGAGAACCGGCGGGACGTCCTGTAGCGTTGAAGTAGAAATGTCCGGGTTGGTTGAAATAGAAATGTCCTCCTTCGGGGCAGGTTCGCCCACACTGGCGGCGACACCTGCCACGGAGCGAGGAGATGCTAAAGTTGAGCACACGAGATCGAGATCGTCTG
>DASUYB010000148.1 GCA_036377595.1 Longimicrobium sp.
GCTTCAAGGCACGTCTGGCGGCCAAGGTGGCGCTGCACAACTTCTTCATCTGGATGAATCGCAAGCATGCGCGCCCTGCACTTCAGTTTGCGGATTTGCTCGCTTGGTGAATCCCACCAAGCGTTGAATTCGCGGCAACAAGGGCACGAAGTCCCTGCGGGACTGCCGCCGCGGCTTCTGCCCGATGCGTCGAGAATCGCGCCGGTCGAAGCGATCCTGACCCTGCGCGGGGACGCCGCGTCCGCGCCGATGTGAAGTCCGCGAAGGCGGACTGCGTGTTGTTGTAGCCGCGAGTTCACTCGCATACTCGTGGTTCGGTCCCCGATCTCAGGCCATCACATTCGGCTCAGGCCCAGATGATCCGCCCGCTGCTGTTCATCGCCCTCTCGTACCTGTGGGGCGCCATCCCGGCGAGCTACGTCGCGGGGAAGCTGGCGCGCGGCATCGACCTGCGCGAGCACGGCAGCGGCAACCTGGGCGCTACCAACACCTTCCGCGTGCTCGGGGCGAAGGTGGCCGCGCCGGTGATGGTGTTCGACATCCTCAAGGGCTTCCTCCCCGTCATCCTCTTCTCGCGCCTCGACGGCACCGGCGACTGGCGCTGGGGGCTGGCCTACGGCGCGGCGGCCATCGTCGGCCACGTCTTCTCCATCTACATGGGCTTCCGCGGTGGCAAGGGGGTGGCGACCTCCGCGGGCGTCTTCCTGGCCGAGGCGCCGCTCGCGGTCGGCGTGGGTCTCGTCGTCTGGCTGGTCGTGCTGCGGGCCACGCGGATGGTGTCGGCGGGCTCCGTTGCGGCCGCGCTGGTGGTGGGCATCCTTCTGCTGCTGCCCTTCTCGCGCGTGCCGGCGGAGGTGCGGATCCTGGGGTGCGCGGTGTGCCTGTTCGTGATCTTCGCCCATCGATCGAACATCCAGCGCATCCTGAACGGCACCGAGGCGCGCTTCGGACAGGGGCGCAAGCCGGAAGAGGCCACCGTGGGTGCGGCCGCCGTCGCCGCCGACGCGGAGGAGCCGTCGTGACCGCGCGCGCTGCGGTCATCGGCGCGGGGAGCTGGGGGACGGCGCTCGCCAACCTCCTCGCCAAGAAGGGGACGGAGACGGTCCTCTGGAGCTACGAGCGCGACGTGGCCGAGGCCATCAACTCCGAGCACCGCAACCCGCGCTACCTGGAGGGCGTCGACCTCGCCCCTTCCCTTCGCGCCACGGGGGAGATGGCGGAGGCGCTGGCGGACGCGCAGCTGGTCGTCTCCGTCTCCCCATCTCACGTAGTGCGGCAGGTGATGGCGGGCGCGGCGCGGCACATCGAGCCCGGCGCGCTGGTGGTCAGCGCCAGCAAGGGGATCGAGAACGAGTCGCTGATGACGATGGACGAGGTGCTGGGCGAGGTGCTGCGCGGCGACAGGGTGGCCGGCTGCGCCTTCCTCTCCGGGCCCAGCTTCGCGCTGGAGGTGGGGCTGGAGCACCCGACCGCCGTCACCATCGCCGCCACGGACGAGGCGGTGGCGCGGCGGGCGCAGGAGGCCTTCCAGACGCGCTACTTCCGCGTCTACACCAGCACCGACGTGCGCGGGGTGGAGCTGGGCGGGTCGCTGAAGAACGTGATCGCCATCGCGGCGGGGGTGGTGGACGGGCTGGGGTTCGGCAACAACTCGCGCGCGGCGCTGATCACCCGCGGGCTGGCGGAGATGACGCGCCTGGGCGTGGCCGCCGGCGCCGATCCGCGCACCTTTGCCGGGCTGGCGGGGATGGGCGACCTGATCCTGACCTGCACCGGCGCCCTCTCGCGCAACCGCTCCGTGGGCGTGGAACTGGGCCGCGGGAGGAAGCTGGACGACATCCTGGGGGGGATGGTGATGGTGGCCGAGGGTGTCCGCACCGCCAAGTCCGCGCACGATCTCGCTCGGAAGCTGGGGATCGAGATGCCCATCGTCGACGCGATGCACGCGATCCTGTTCGAGGGGCTGGACCCGCGCGAGGCCGTCACCACGCTGATGCTGCGCGAGCCGAAGGCGGAGGTGTGGGGGTGATGCGCGATCCGGAATCGCGCACGGGCGGCGTGGGACGGGCGGCGTGGGACGGGCGGCTGAAGCCGCGGCTGGAACATTGGAAAGCCTCGCAAACTGCGCGAGGCTTCAACTGCACGCGGGGCATGCGGCGGGTGCGGATGATCGCACATTCCGCGGTGGCCGACCTGCAGCCTGCGAAGCAGGCTTCCCAATGTTCCAGCCGCGGGTTTACCCGCCCGGGCAGATCCGCCCGCGGAGGAACGAGTTGATCGGCAGACGCGAGTTCCTGGCAGGCATGGCCGCGGTCGCGATCGGTGGCCGGTCGGCGCTGAGAGCAACGGAAGGGAGAGCGGGGATGTACGGGTTGATCGGGAAGATGCGCACGGTCGCGGGGCAGCGGGATGCGTTCCTCGCCATCCTGCTGGAATCGACTGGCGAGATGCCGGGGTGCCTGAGCTACGTCGTGGCCACGGATCCGGCCGACCCGGACGCGATCTGGGTGACGGAGGTGTGGGACAGCGAGGAAAGCCACCGCGCCTCGCTCTCGCTCCCCGCGGTGCGCGACGCGATCGCGCGCGGGCGGCCGCTGATCGCGGGCTTCGACTCGCACACGGTGACGACGCCCGTGGGCGGCGTGGGCTTGCCCGCGTCGGGATCCTGATCCGCACCGGCAGGAAATTGCGCGGCCGCCGGCTCCCGGGGATCGATGGGGGAGGGGAGACCTCGGCGCCGCGGCTGGCTTCGGCGCTTAGTTCTCCCCCGCCCCTGCGAAGCGGGGGAGGGGGCCGGGGGGAGGGGGCCGGCCGCGGCCGCACGAATGCTCGCTGATCACACCGGGACCATCCATGAAACGACCCCAGCGCGAGTTCTACTCGATCGGCGAGGTGTGCGAGCTGTTCGGGCTGAAGCCGCACGTGCTGCGCTACTGGGAAACGCAGTTCCCCGCGCTCAGCCCGCCCAAGAACCGCGCCGGCAACCGCGTCTATCGCCAGAAGGACCTGGAGCTGATCGCGCTGATCCAGCACCTGGTGCGCGACGAGCGCTACACGCTGGAGGGCGCCCGTGCGCGCATCGAGGAGCTGCGCCAGGAGGGCGCCGCCGCCGAGATCGCCGGCCGCGCGCTGGAGCACAGCTTCGTGCGCGCGCTGCGCGGCGAGCTCGAGGAGCTGCTGGAGATCCTCACTCCACCTTCGTCCGGTTGATTCGCCCCGCCCCCGGCGATACGTTGCCGCCCGTCCGCCCGCCGGTGGACGGGCGGTGTGGTTTTGCAGCATCCCGGCTTCCCGGGGCGAATGAATTCGCTGCGACAACCACACGAAGTCCCCCTTCGCGGACTACCGGCTCGGGCTCGGCCGAGGGTTCGTCGCACGGCACGAATGGTCGTGTGGGAGTCCGCGGAGGCGGACTTCGGGCCGTTGTAGCCTCGGGTTTCAACCCGGGGTGACGGGGCGGACGGATGGGGTGATCGGCTGCGGTAATCGGCCGGGACGATTGGGCAGGAGAGAGGTCGGGAACCGGGGTTGTGGTCGAACAGGTCTGACGAGCGATTCGATGCTGATTCTCTGCACCAACGACGACGGGTACCTGGCGCGCGGGCTGAAGGTGCTGTCCACGGCCGCGCGGGCGCTGGGCGAGGTGCACGTCGTTGCGCCCGACCGCGAGCAGAGCGCCACCAGCCACTCGCT
>DASUYB010000149.1 GCA_036377595.1 Longimicrobium sp.
TCAGACGATCTCGATCTCGTGTGCTCAACTTTAGCATCTCCTCGCTCCGTGGCAGGTGTCGCCGCCAGTGTGGGCGAACCTGCCCCGAAGGAGGACATTTCTATTTCAACCAACCCGGACATTTCTACTTCAACGCTACAAGAAACGCTTCGTCCCCGGTTCACCAGACCCGCCGCCGGTTGTATCTTCCCATCCCCGCCCCTTCCATCCTGCGTCGGATTCGCGGCCCTGCCGAGGACGCCGGGTCCACGCCACACGCGAAGGGAGAGATCATGGCGCACGAGGTACTTCCGCGCTGGAAGGCGAGGCTCCAGCAGCACATCCAGGACACGACGGGCGAGGCGCGCGACCATCTTCTGGCGCACGACTTCCCGGCGGGCCGCAGCGTTCGGCTCGCGTTCCCGGACGGCTCGCACGCGCTCTTCCACTTCGCCTTCCACATCGTGGACGAAGCGTTGCGCGAGGTGGCCGTGTTCACCGAGCACTGCGGCTACCACTACTTCCCGGCCGACGAGCTGGAGGTGGAGGTCGTCGAAGCCGTCTGGAAGGACGATCTCGACGAGAGCTGATCCGGAAAACGACTTGATCTCACGCAGAGTCAGCAGGGTTAGCAGAGAACCACAGCTGTTCCTCTGCTAACCCTGCTGACTCTGCGTGAGACTTGCTGTTAACTCAACCGCCCTTCAGCGACCTCCGCGAGATGCGCCTCGGTGAGATCGGCGGCGCGCTCCCAGGTGAAGCCCTGCGCGAACTGGTGCGCGCCCGCGCCCAGCCGCGCGACCTCCGCCGGGTGCATCGCCAGCCGCTCCAGCGCGTTGGCCAGCGCGTCCACGTCGCCGTGCGGGTAGAGCAGCCCCGTGGTGTCGTGGACGACGGACTCGCGCAGTCCGGGCGAGTCACTGGCGACGGTGGGCGTGCCGCAGGCGGCGGCCTCGATGTTCGTGATCCCCCACCCCTCCTTGGGCGACGGCTGGACGGTGGCCCACGCGCGGCGCATCAGGTCGCGCTTCCCCTCCTCGCTCACGAACCCCGCGAACGTCACCCGGTCGCCGACGCCCAGCCGCTCGACGGCTGCGCGGAGGCGCGGCTCGTCATCCCCCTTCCCCGCGATCAGCAGGCGCACGAGGCGGTTGCGCGACTTGAGGCGGGCGACGGCCTCGATCGCGTGGTCGATGCGCTTGTACTTCCGCAGCCGGCCGACGGAGAGGAAGGTGGGCTCGTCGAAGCGGGAGATCGCGGGATCGGGGCGGAAGAACTCCACGTCCACGCCGTTGTGGATCACGCGGATGTCCTGACCGCGCAGGCCCCGGGCGACGAGGTCGTCGCGCGTGCTCTCGGAGACGGCTTCCGTGGGCAGGCCGCGGTAGACCAGGGGGATGGGGCGCTCGAGCAGCCAGGTGGCCGCGGCGAACGGCGCCGAGGCCTCGCGGAACGCGGTGGTGCCGAACAGGTGGTGGACGAGGAGCGCGAGCGGGCGGCGGACCCAGTACGGGGTGAAGAGCGGGACCTTGTTCAGGTCCTCGACCACCACGTCCCACTTTTCAGCGGAGAGGTGACGCCGATAGTAGGGCGCGGCGGCCAGCGTGAAGGTGTGCCGGCCGCCGACGCGGTGGATGCGCATCCCGTCCGCCTCGGCGGTGGGAGACGCGCCGGGGAAGCCGGAGCAGAGGAGGGTGACGTCGTGCCCGCGGCGGGCCAGGCGGCCGAAGATCTCGTGCAGGTGGACCTCGGCGCCGCCGGAGTGCGGGTTGGCCAGGTCCTGCCAGTTGACGACGAGCAGCTTCACCGCGCGGGCGCGGCCCCTTCCGGCGCCACCCGCCGCATCACCGCGTCGAGCACGCCGTTCACGAAGCGCGGGCTGTCGTGGGTGCCGTATTTCTCCGCCAGCTGCACCATCTCGCGGATGGTGATGCGCGGCGAGACGTCGTCGACGAACAGCATCTCCGCCACGCCCAGGCGCAGGACGTTGCGGTCAATGGCGGCCAGGCGCTCGATCCGCCAGTTGGCGAGGGAGTCCTTCAGCAGCCCGTCGATGCGGTCGACGTTGGTGGCCACGAGGCGGACGAGGACCTCGGCGTACGGCCGGTTGGCCGGCGACACGCGGAGGGTGGAGAAGAGCGTCTGCAGGATGCGCATGGCGTCTTCCGGCTGGCCCCCGCGGCTCTCCCAGGCATACAGCCCCTGGAGCGCCCACCCGCGGGCCTTGCTGCGGCTTCTCACCCGGCGTTCCCCCCGTTCTTCAGCGTGGCGAACAGGTCCGCCATCTCCAGCGCCGCCAGGGCCGAGTCCCACCCCTTGTTCCCGGCCTTGGTGCCGGCGCGCTCGATGGCCTGCTCGATGGTGTCGGTGGTCAGCACGCCGAAGATGACAGGCAGATCGTGGGCCGCGGCGACCGCTGCGGTGCCGCTGGCCGCGTGCCCTGCGACGTAGTCGAAGTGCGGGGTGGCGCCGCGGATCACGCATCCCAGCGCGATCAGCGCGTCGAAGCGCCCCGTCTTCGCCAGCGCGGCGAGGGTGGAGGGGATCTCCCACGCGCCGGGAACCCAGGCGGCCTCGATGTGGTCGTCGGCCACGCCGTGGCGCAGCAGGCAGTCGCGCGCGCCCGCCAGCAGCGGCCGCGTGATGAAGTCGTTGAAGCGGGCCACGACGATCCCGAACCGCCGCCCCTCTCCCCGGAAGTGCCCCGCGTGCTCGATCATGACAGAGAGTGCGAAGGTGCGAAAGTGCGAAAGTGCGAGAGTGATCGGCGCGAGCCGAACGTGCGGGGCGCGAGGAGTTGCTTTCGCACTCCCGCACTTTCGCACTCTCGCACTTCAGTTCATGCCGCCTGCTCGTCCAGCTGCTCCTCGTCCACCTCGAGGGGGAAGAGGTGGCCCATCTTCTCGCGCTTGGCGCGCAGGTAGCCGGTGTTGTGCGGGTTCGGCTTCACCCCCAGCGGCACCTGCTCCGTCACCGACAGCCCGTAGCCGTCGATCCCCACGATCTTCTTGGGGTTGTTGGTGAGGATGCGGATCTTCGACAGCCCCAGGTCCAGCAGGATCTGCGCGCCGATCCCGTAGTCGCGCAGGTCGGGGCGGAAGCCGAGCTTCTCGTTGGCCTCCACCGTGTCCATCCCCTGGTCCTGCAGGGTGTAGGCGCGCAGCTTGTTCACCAGCCCGATCCCCCGCCCCTCCTGGCGCAGGTACACGATCGCCCCGCTCCCCTCCGCCTCGATCTTGCGCATCGCCGCGTCCAGCTGCTCGCCGCAGTCGCAGCGCAGCGAGTGGAACACGTCGCCGGTCAAGCACTCGCTGTGCATCCGGACGAGCACGTCCTCCATCCCCTCGATCTCGCCCTTCACCATCGCCACGTGCTCGAACTGGTCCACGTCGTTGTGGTAGGCGATGATGCGCCACTCGCCGTAGGGCGTGGGGATGTTGGCCTCGGCCGCGCGGTGCACCAGCCGCTCGCGCTGCAGGCGGTAGGCGACGATCTGCGCGACGGTGATGAAGCGGATGCCGTAGCGCTTGGCGAACCCCTCCAGCTGCGGCCGCCGCGCCATTGTCCCGTCTTCGTTCATGATCTCGCAGATCACGCCGCCGGGCTTGAGGCCGGCCAGGCGGGAGAGGTCGACCGACGCCTCGGTCTGCCCTACGCGCCTCAGCACCCCGCCTGGCCGCGCGCGCAGCGGGAAGACGTGGCCGGGGCGCCGCAGGTCGCCGGGAACGCTCGCCTCGTCCATGCACACGCGGATGGTCGTCGCCCGGTCCGACGCGGAGATGCCGGTGGTCACGCCGAAGCGGTGCGCCGCGTCCACCGAGATGGTGAAGGCGGTGCCCAGCGCCTCGGTGTTGTGCTCCGTCATCAGGCGCAGGTCCAGCTCGTCGGCGCGCTCCGCGGTCAGCGCCAAGCAGATCAGGCCGCGCGCGTGCGTGGCCATGAAGTTGATGGCGTCGGGCGTCACGAGCTCCGCGGCCAGCACGAGGTCGCCCTCGTTCTCGCGGTTCTCGTCGTCCGCGACGATCACCATCTTCCCGTTGCGGATGTCCTCGATGGCGGCTTCGACGGTGTCGAACGGCATGGTCTCCCTCTCTATCGCCCTGTGGCGCATGCTCGGGCGGAGGCGCATTCGGCGCGGACCAGGCCGCTCCGGCGCGATTCTCCGGCGCTCCTCGGCTCGAATATCATCGTGAGCCGATGGGGTACGCCATACTTTTCTGCGCGAAGCCCGGCGGATCAGCCGCCGGGCGTGCCCTCATACCCCCATGCGCGCAGGACGTGCTCCGGCTGCGGCGCGCCGCCGGCCGCCTGCGCGGCGGGCATCCCCAGCAGGTGGCGCACGTACTTGCCGATGGTGTCGCCCTCCAGGTTCACCGCGTCGCCCACCTGGAGATCCACCAGGTTGGTGTGCTCCCAGGTGAAGGGGATGATGGACACCTGGCAGACCCCGGGCGCGGGAAGCGCGTTCACCGTGAGCGAGATCCCGTTCAGGGTGATGGAGCCGTGCAGCACGGTCACCGCCGCCACGTCGTCGGGCATGCGGAAGTCGATCAGCACCAGCTCGTCCTGCGGGGTGATGGCGACCACCTCGCCCAGCCCGTCCACGTGGCCCTGCACGATGTGTCCGCCGAGGCGCTGGCCCAGCGACAGCGCGCGCTCCAGGTTCACCCGCCGCCCCGGCGCGAAGGTGCCGAAGGTCGTGCGCCCGAGCGTGGTGCCCACCGCCTGCACGGTGAAGGCGTGGTCGAAGAGCGAGGTCACGGTCAGGCAGGCGCCGTCGACGGCCACGCTGTCGCCCAGCCCCAGCCCGTCGCGCACCGCGCGCGCGGCCAGGGTGAAGACCACGCCGTTCCCCTCCTCGCGCACCGCCTCGACGGTGCCCACCTCTTCCACGATCCCCGTGAACATATGCTCCAGGCGAACGATGCCAACTAACCAAACTGCTTTCTCGCAAGCGCGAGCTCAGCGGCGCGCAGCTTCTCTAACTGTCTGGGCCAATCCTCAATTTGAAGCAGAACGGCATCAATCTTCGATGATGCTTCTGGTAGCCATTTTCGGATTGCGTCCCACCATGGACCCTCTTCACCCGTCACTATCACGCTCTTGTCACCGCCGGGCAGGGTCACCCAGAAATGCAATGAATGGACTGTATCTTCAAAAGATATTTCCAATGCCCCAATTCGCACCCGGTTTTGGGGTTCCCAGAATTCCAAATGAGTCCAGTTGTGATCATCTCTGCCACTCCATCCAATTTCCCGCAGTTGCTCGTCAATACTTTTGCTAAAATCCTGCGTCCAGTTCGAACGGTTTCCCATCGCGCGCTTCACGTCTTTCAGAACGCGCGTCAATCTCCTGAGCTCTGCCACGGTCAGCATCGTTATCTCCCCGAGAGCCCCTACTCCCGTGCGAGCGTGACGAGCGTGTCGGCGCCGAACGCCTCCGTCGCCACCCGTCTCCACCGCGGCGCGTCGGCGATGGGCGGGCTCTCCAGCGCGTCGAAGGGGCGGAGCGCGTCCGGCCCCAGGAAGACCGGCGCGTAGAACAGGTACAGCCGGTCCACGAGCCCGGCGCGGAGGAGCGAACCGGCCACTCCGGCCCCGCCCTCCACGAACATGGACCGGACGCCCGCCTGCCGCAACGATTCGAGCGCTCGTTCGGCTCCCGGCGCGGAGATCAGCACCTTCACGCCCGCCGCTTCGAGCGCCCTGGCGGCTTCGGGAGATGCGCCTTCCTCCGCGACCACGAACACCGGCACCTCGCGCGCGGTGCGGACGAGATGCGAGTCCGTCGGCAGCCGCAGCGCGCGGTCGAACACCACGCGCGTCGGGGGGATTCGGGGGACGGCGTCGCCGCGCGCGGTGAGCTGCGGATCGTCGGCCAGCACCGTCCCGATCCCCACCGCCACCGCGTCGAATCCCGCGCGCAGGCGATGGGTCTCGGCGCGCGCCTCGGGCCCGGTGATCCACACCGAGCGCCGCTCGCGGTCCGCGATGGCCGCGTCGAGCGACAGTGCCAGCTTGAGCGCCACGAACGGCCGCCGCTCCCCCGCCGGCGAGTGCGTGTGGAAGAAGATGGCGTTCACGTCGCGCGCGGCCTGCTCCTCCACTCCGCCGGCAACGTCGATCCCCGCCGCGCGCAGCACTTCGGCGCCTCCCTGCGCACGGGGATTGGGATCGTGCGCCGCGAACACCACGCGCCGCACACCGGCGGCGGTGAGGGCGTCGGTGCACGGCGGCGTCTTCCCCCAGTGCGAGCAGGGCTCAAGCGTGACGTACGCGGTGGCGCCGTGGGCCGCATCGCCCGCCGCGCGGAGCGCCTCGACCTCGGCGTGCGGCTGGCCGTATTCGCGGTGCCACCCCTCGCCGACCACGCGTCCGTCGCGGACGACGACGCAGCCAACCATCGG
Source organism: Longimicrobium sp. (assembly GCA_036377595.1). Classification (NCBI taxonomy): domain Bacteria; kingdom Pseudomonadati; phylum Gemmatimonadota; class Longimicrobiia; order Longimicrobiales; family Longimicrobiaceae; genus Longimicrobium; species Longimicrobium sp. Next base: position 6,386 of record DASUYB010000149.1, read on the forward strand.
GTTGGGCGCGGCGCGGCCCCACCCGCGCGGCGCCAGCTCCAGCGCGCGGCGCATCCACTGCACGTCGTCGGGATGCACGCCGTCCGTCATCCGCTCTCCGTCTCCATGAACGCGCAGGGGCGAAGGTCACCCCTCGCCCCGCCAACTCACTAAATCTCCACCTCACCCGACACAACCCCTGGCGATGTCATTCTGAGGGAGGCGCCGCGCCGATCTCGCGTCCACACCTCAGGTTGGCGCCGAGCGAAGGATCTGCTCGCCCCCCGCGTAAGCATCCGCCCGTCGAGCCGACATCGGCTTCGCCCGGGCAAGATCCTTCGGACGCGGCGGAATTCCACGCTCACGCGGCTTCGGCGCACCGCGTCCTCAGGATGACATCTCCACGGTGCCGCTTCGTGCCCGTCGACGGATTCGATCGCGCGCGGTTACAGCGACAGCCGCAGCGCCAGGGAGCCGAAGATCGTCCCCTTCCCCGGATCGTACGCCGCGGTGGGGGGAGCGGCTTCGATCGCGTCGCCGCCGCTCATCCAGCCGCCCTCCAGCGTCACCGCGCCGACCGTCAGCGGGAGGGAGACGTTGCCGAAGAGCGACCACCGCCCCTCCTCCGGCTTCGACGAGACGAAACCGCTCCCTTCGGCGTAGGAGAAGCGCGCGTCGCCGCCGGTGAAGCGGTCGTACCCCGCCCCGCCGACCAGGCCAATGCGCGCCACCCGCTTGGCCACCGTGGCGCGCAGGCTCACGTCGCGCACGTCGAACTCCAACTCGCGCGGCGCCGCGCGGTAGCGCACGCCGTCCACCCGCCGGTACATCGCCGAGACGTTCACCGCGGGAGTGCCGAAGGTCTCGCGCAGGATGCCCACGCGCACGCCGCCGCCATAGCCGAGGCTCGTCCCCTCCAACGGCCCCGCGCCGGTGAGCAGCCCCGCGCTCAGCAGCAGGTCGATCGCTCCGAGGCCGGCGACGCCGCCGGGGAGCCCCTGCGTCAGCGACACCGCCGCGTCCACGTTCACCGACGGCACCACGTCCGTCCGCTCGTACGCCGCCGGATCGGGCAAGGTGATGTCAGGGAGCGTCATCCACGCGGCCGTCAGCCGCACGTCCGCGGTCACGCGCGGAAGAAACCCGAGCCGCACGCCGCCCACGCTGGCCGTTCCCGGCAGCGGGTTCCCGCCCGCCACCGCGATCCCCACCTGCGGCACCGCGCTGTGCAGCGCCTGCGCCGTGGCGCCGCAATCGGACCCGCTCACCGCCGGGGCGACGCAGATCTGTGCCTCCGCGGTCCCCGACACCCCGATCGCGGCCGTCACGGCGAGTGAAAGAATCGCGCGCCTCACGCCAGCACCGTCTTTCCCTCGCCGGGGACGATCTCCCCCGCGACCCACGCCGTCTCGCCCGCGCCGCGCAGGTGCGCCACCACCGCGTCCGCGCGCTCGGCGGCGACCACGGCGATCATCCCCACGCCCATGTTGAAGGCGCGGAACATCTCCCGCTCCTCCACCACCCCGTGGCGCTGGAGGACGCGGAAGACGCGCGGCACCGTCCACGACGAGAGGTCGAAGCGCGCGTCCACGCCCTCCGGCAGGATGCGCGGCACGTTGTCGATCAGCCCGCCGCCGGTGATGTGCGCAAGTCCGTGGATCTCCCCCCGCTCGACCAGCGGCCAGAGCGGGCGGAGATACGAGCGGTGCACGCGCAGCAGCACGTCCGCGACGCTGGCGTCCTCCTCGGGGAAGGGATCGTCGACGGAGAGGCCCATCCGGTCGAACACCACCTTGCGCGCCAGCGAGTAGCCGTTGGTGTGCAGACCCGAAGACGCCAGCGCGACGATCGCGTCTCCCGCGCGGATCGCGGAGCCGTCGATCACCCGGTCCTCCTCCACCAGGCCGACGATCGTCCCCGCCAGGTCGTACTCGCCGGGGGCGTAGAAGTCCGGCATCTCCGCCGTCTCGCCGCCGAGCAGCGCGCAGCCGTTCAGCCGGCACCCGCGCGCGATCCCCCCGACCAGCTCCTCCACCACGCCGGGGCGCAGCCGGCCGAGCCCCACGTAGTCGAGGAAGAAGAGCGGCCGCGCGCCCTGGACCAGGATGTCGTTGACGCAGTGGTTGACCAGGTCCTCGCCCACCGTGCCGTGGCGGCCGGTGAGGAAGGCGAGCTTCAGCTTCGTCCCCACCCCGTCCGTGCTGGCGACGAGGACCGGCCGCTTCGCGTCAGCCGGGACGCGGTAGAGCCCGCCGAACGAGCCGAGCTCCGAGAGCGTGTCGGGCGTGGCCGTGGAGCGCACCAGCGCCGCCACGCCCTTCATCGCCCGCGCGGCCGCGTCGATGTCGACGCCGGCCGCCGCGTACGAGAGCCCGCCCGCCGCCGTCTCAGACACCGGCGTCCACCGGCAGCTCGAACACCGTCATCTCCCGGAACGCGCGCACCCGGTCCTCGATCTCCTCCGGCGCCAGCTCGCGGAAGCGCTCGACCGAGAACTTCTCCACCGCGAACGAGCCCAGCACCGAGCCGTAGATCACCGCGCGGCGCAGGTCGCCGTCGTCGTAGCGCCCGGCCTGCGCCAGGTGCCCCATGAACCCGCCCGCGAACGCATCCCCGGCGCCCGTCGGGTCGAACACCTCCTCCAGCGGGAAGCCGGGGGCGAAGAACACCGAGTGCGGGGTGAAGAGGATGGCGCCGTGCTCGCCCTTCTTGATGATCAGGTAGCGCGGGCCCCGCTCCAGGATCCACCGCGCCGCGCGCGACAGGTTGAAGTCGCCCGAGAGCTGGCGCGCCTCGGCGTCGTTCACCAGCAGGAGGTCGACGCGCTTGAGCAGCTCCAGCAGCCGGTCGCGCTTGATGTCGATCCACAGGTTCATGGTGTCGCACGCCACGAACTTGGGCGCGTGCACCTGGTCGAGCACGCCCAGCTGCAGGTCGGGGTCGATGTTCCCCAGGAACACCCACTCGGCGTCGCGGAACTCGGCGGGGATCTTGGGCTGGAAGTGCGCGAACACGCCCAGCCGCGTCTCCAGCGTCTCGCGCGAGTTCAGGTCGAACGAGTAGCGCCCGGCCCAGCGGAAGCTCTCGCCCTGGGCGCGCTCCAGCCCGGCCAGGTCCACGCCGCGCTCGCCCAGGAAGTCGAGCGCCTCGACGGGATAGTCGTCGCCCACCACGCCCACCAGCTGCACGGGGCCGAAGAGGCTGGCGGCGGCGGAGAAGAAGGTGGCCGAGCCGCCCAGCGCCTCCTCGGCGCGTCCGAACGGGGTCTCGACGGTGTCGAGGGCAACGCTGCCGACAACGAGAATGGACATGGTCCGGAGGTTCAGTGTGGGCTTGGGAGATTTCAGACCGCTTCGAGCGCGGCCTCGTCGCCGCTCTCGCGCTGCATCCGTTCGGGTGCGGTGATGCCCAGCACGGCCAGGCCGTTGCGCAGCACCACCTGCACGGCGCGCGCGAGCACCAGCCGCGCGCGCGAGACGTCGGGCGGCACCTCGTCGCCGATCACGCGCAGCGACGGCTCGCGGTTCCCCGCGTGGTACCACGAGTTCACCGCCGCCGCCACCTCTTCCGCGTACTCGCACACCGCGTGCGGGGTGTGCCGCTCGGCGGACGCGGAGATCACTTCCGGGAAGCGGAGGAGGAGCTTCACCAGCTCGGTCTCGCTCTCGTGCTCGAGGAGCGAGAGGTCGGCCGAGGCTGCGTCGAGCGTCTCGGGCTCCACCTCGGCGCGGCGGAAGATGCTGCTCATCCGCGCGTGCGCGTACTGGACCTTGTAGACCGGGTTCTTGTCGCTCTGGTCCAGCGCCAGGTCGATGTCGAAGGTGAGCTGGGCCTCGGCGCGGCGCATCAGGAAGAAGTAGCGCGCCACGTCCACCCCCACCTCGTCGTACAGCTCGCGCAG
>DASUYB010000150.1 GCA_036377595.1 Longimicrobium sp.
AATCGGATCGGATATCGGATGTCATTCCGAGTGGCGCCGCCGCTCCGGATCTTCAACCGCGCGGATGCCGGGCGGCGCCCGAGGAATCTGTAGCCTGCGTCCGAGCGACAGGCGACCTGTGGCTCGGAAGCCGGCCACAGAGTCCTCGGGCGCCACGGCTTCGGCATGAAAGACAGGGCGGCGCAGCGCCTTCGGAATGACATTCCTTCCCGGCAATGCACAGTCGATCCGGAGATTCAGCATCACACCCGGAGCGGCTCGCGTTCGATGGGCTCGCGGCCGACCGGCTCGAGATCCGGCTCGTAGTCGTCCGGCGGGGGCGGCGGGGGCGGCGCGCCCTGCGCCGCCGCGGCCGCCGCGCCGATCGCCTGGAAGGAGAGCTTCACCGAGCTGTGGTTCTGGAAGTGCACCGTCCCCGGCCGCGCGAACGCGTGCTTCAGCACCCGGTACGCCCAGTTGTCGAGGTCGTTGCGCGCCCGCTCGGTGCCGATGGACACCACCTCGTCGTAGCCCAGCGTGGTGCGCACCTGCCCGTCGCGCCGATACAGGGTGACCTTCGTTCCCGACGTGCCCGGGTACGTCTGCGGCGCGTCGAGGACGGCGTCGGTGGAGAAGACCAGCGCCTTGCCGCGGTGTCGGCCACCGTGCTCGGTGACGCGCGCCTGGATGCTGTCGCGGTCGTAGCGCGGCAGGTGCGTGGTGCCGCAGTGCGCCTCGCCCACGCTCCCCGCGGGGTAGCCGGTGAGGCCGTGGTAGGAGATGGCGTCGAGCTCCGCGTACCCGGCCAGCTCGCCGCGCGCGGCCCAGGTGTCCACGTCCAGCGCGGCGCCGTCCACCGGCGGCGCGGCGTTGGCGGAGATCAGCGGCCGCCAGTCGTTCCCGTTCCGCGCGCACCAGTCGGTGATCCACCCCGTGGCCAGGTTCAGCCACCGGGCCTGGTACACGCCCGGGTCGGGCGCCGCGGGATGCGCCGTGTCGGCAAGCAGCTGCGGCTCGTTGATCAGCTCCACGATCACGTTGCCGTACGGCTTCACCGCGGCCAGCACCTTCTCCACGATCCGCTTCTGCACCGCCATCAGCCCGAGCCGGCCGGTGTTCAGGAAGTCCTGGCTGCGCAGGCGCGCCTTCATCCTCTCGTCGAGCCCCTGCCCCTCGGTGTTCACGCTCACCAGGTTCGCCTTCCCCCACTCGGGCGCGTCGATCTGCGCCGGGTTCCACCACGAGTGCGGCCAGTAGCTGAAGGTGACCGGCTGCGGCGTGTTCCTCATGTCGTGGAAGGAGAAGAGGCAGAGCTGCAGCGCCACGCCGCGCGCGTCGGCGTCGGCCACGAACGAGCGCAGCCGGTCGAACCAGGGCTGCGACCAGGCGGTGGGGTCGTTGTCGCGGATGGCCGCGGCCACGCGCCAGGCGCCGTTCGCCCGCGCGAACGGGTACAGCCCCGTCACGGCGCCGTTGGCGAGGGTAACGCCGTTGGAGAGGAAGACGCGCAGCAGGTTGCACCCGTACGCCTTGAGCGCGTCGAGCATGGCCGTGCGGCTGCGCCAGGCACGCGGCAGGAGCTGGGGAGACGTGTGGTCGCGAAAGCACCCATCGGGGTTGGGATCGGCGCCGGGCTGCGGAAAGGTCACCACGAAGGGCTGCACGCCGTTCTCCAGCAGCTGCCCCCAGTACTCGAGGATGCTTCCGAAGGGGCTGGCCGCTCCGCCGCACAGCACGATCGACGTGCCGTTGTCGCGGATGGTTCCGGTCGAGCGTTCGCGCGTGAGCAGCATGGCCATGGTCGTCGCTCCATCTTTGAGGTGAGATGATGAGGGGACCTGCAAAGGTCCTGCACGCGCCGTCGCAGGCAAGCGCTGCGCCGTACGCGGAGTGATATCGTAAGCCATGAAGTGACAAAGAGTTGGGTGATGAATGGGAGGACTGGAGGAGTGCGATGACTGGGACGCGCATACCCGGCACTGCGGCGCCCCCGCCGCATCCCGCGCCGTCCCCACCGACGTCAATGGTCCGCGAGGTACACGGCCGCGCACGGCGGCGAAGATGGCCTCACGCGAAGACGCGGAAGACGGAACGGAGTTCTCCGCGTCTTGGCGTGAGGCCGAACCGGTCCTGCATCAGATGACCAGGGGAGCAGGGGGAGCGATGCGTCGTCCCCCTGCGCTGCGCTTTCAATCCTTTGATTTTTCTCATGCAGAGTTAGCAGTTGAACAGCTGTTTTAAACTGCTGACCCTGCCAACTCTGCGTCACGGCCCTTTTATTTGACGCGGCCCCAGTGCGGTGGAGTGTACATCTTTGTCAGCCATGATTCTAAACTTGGTTAATTGCGCCTCGTATTGCCGAGCGACGGCGATTTTCGATACGTTTCACCACGTCACGCGCAATCTCCGCGACTTCTGTAGCCACATCAACGTGATCACCGATCAGATAATGGATTGCAACAACGAGCGGCTCAAACGTTTCGGCCTGACCAGTTGACTGAATAATTTCGAGAACCTCAGCTTGGTGGCCGACTGCCACAGCATCGATCAAAAAGTCGATACTCTCATCCAAAGAGTCGCTCAAAAAACGTTCGTCTCTCAAGAATACTGTTGCCTGTTGAAGCGCATCTCCCCACTTGCCCTGTCTTCCTAAGATACTCGCATACGTATGACAAAACGACCCATTGGTATCCAATTCCTCCACAGCATGTCGTGCCCATGTTTCGGCTTCTGAAAGGTCGTCATCATAGCCAAGCACAAATACTGCCCATGCTAGGTCATTAAGCAGATCAGGGGACACCCCGTCTTGTCCAGCAAACTGTCGCGCCGCATGCATGGCATCGTCGTGACGACCTGTTTCGAACAGAAGTTCAACCAACGCATTTTTCGCGTTCGAGTCCGGCAAGTCCAGCGCAATAGCCTCCCTAAAGTCTTCTTCGGCATTCTCCATCCTATGGAATTGGCGGTGCAGCAAGCCGCGCGCGAGCAGTATTGCTGAGGATCTCGGGTACCGCGAAAGCGCCTTGTCAAACGAATCGAAAGCCTCTTGTGCTCTCCCGAGATGTGCGAACGTGGTTCCCATTCTGATCCAAGCATCAGCATCATCTGCATTCAATTCTGACGCACGAATATAGGATTCCACTGCATCCTCTTTGCGTCCGAGGCCTAGGAGCGCATCGCCTCTCAGGCGCCATATGGTTGAACTGTTCGGATTTATGGCAAGCGCACGCTCATACGAAGATAATGCATCACCATTGCGCCCCAAGTCGCTGAGGGCGTCTCCCATGCCGCGCCAAACAACTGAATCTGCTCGGTCAAGAGCCAAGCAACGCTCGAATGATCCCAGTGCCTCCTCTGCACGCCCGAGTAGGATTAGCGTAAACCCTCGGACAACCCATCCCCCAGCATCGTTCGGATTAAGATTCAGCCCACGGTCATAAGACTCGAGCGCAGCCGCTTCACGTCCGAGTTCGCTGAGCAGAACTCCCCTAATGAACCATCCAGCAGCTTCCTGAGAATTCAATTGCAGAGCGCGGTCGTAGGCCTCGAGTGCTTCTTTGTCACGCTCCAAGCTACGTAGCGTATTCCCCTTCATGAACCAGCCATAAGAATTCTCTGGCTCAAGGGCAAGTGCCCGATCATACGACTCTAGCGCCATATGATGACGATCCATATGATCAAGCGTATAACCTCGAGCCAGCCATGCTTCTGGATCGTTGGAGTTCAGAATCAGCGCATGCTCAAAGGATTCTAGCGCTTCTTCGAAAGAGCTTAAACTATTCAGCGCTTTACCCCTGTTAACCCAGGCATCGACCATGTCCGAATGTAGAGATAGTGAATGGTCGTACGCCTCGACTGCTTCCACGTAGCGTCCTAGGTTAGCAAGGGCGCCACCTTTGTTGAACCATGTATCCGCATCCTCCGAGTCTAGAGCAATCGCATGTTCAAACGAATCGACAGCCTCTTCATAACGAGCTAAATCTGCCAATATAATACCCCGATTGCTCCAAGCTTGAGTCGCGTTTGCATCCAGCACCAACGCTCGATCAAATGATTCGAGCGCTTCTGCATTACGATCAAGGAAACTCAGCGAAACACCTCTGTTGACCCAAGCGCTACACATCTGTGGACTGAGAAGCAGTGCACGCTCAAAGGAATTTAGTGCCTCCTCAAAGCGGCCCAGTAGACCGAGTACTGTTCCTCGATCATGCCACACCTCGGCATCGTCTGGATTGAGAGCAAGCGCATCATCATACGCCTTCAGAGCTAGCTCGCTGCCGGTGCCGCTATGGTTGCTGGACGGCGCAGCTTCCACTTCGAGATTCAGGAGCTTCAGCAGTGATGCAGGCACGTCGGGCATTGTCTTGAATGCATACCGAGTTACCTCAACGATCTTTTGAGTTACCTGTACCTTTCCAACCATTTGCACGATCGCTTCATAAGCAGCAAAGTGTTCCCGCCGCTGGCCTGCCGTGAGCCGACGCGCCTCCTCAACAAGTGACCTTGTGGTCTGCACCAGTTCTTCACCTCGGTACAAGCTCACCATAAACCGCACGACGGCGTGCACTCGGCTAGCGCTCGGCCCTCTGCGACGCATCAGGTGGTAAACGTTGTACATCCGCTCTGCAACTTGATAAAATTGGGTTCGACCGCGTTTGTATGGTGCAGTCACAGCCCCCCGTTCGGTCAGACGCTTCAGAAGGGCACTGGCGATGTTGACATCCACTCGCGCCGCTCCGGCAACCGTCCGCGCTGTCGACGGATCCCAGAGGTCTGCTAAAACGACGAACACCTTTCGTTCTTGGGGGGGGAGGTTGTCGAGGTGGTGCTTGAAATATTCCGTGTGCGCGTCCACCAGATGGGTTAGGTCGTCCATCAGAGAACGGAACGACGTCTTCGCAGCAAATTCCGAGAGGATACGGATGAGACGGGGGTTGCCCCCGGTGAGAATCTGTAGCGGACGAATGCGGTTGATATGAGCTTTCTGTCCTGTGTTGGAGGCCCACAAAGCCTGCGTCTCTTCCTGTTCGAGCGGTTGGAGCTCGATAATCCGGAACAGTTCATACAGTGCTTGGTTGTAGTCATCAATCGCGTCAAAACGGCTTGTGGCGGTTCCTAATAGCATCAGGCGCGGCTCATTCATCAGCGCCTGCCGCAAAGCCCATGCATCGTTCTCGCTGATCTGAGCCCCAATCAGCATGTTCAGGTTTTCCACTATCAGCAGCAGGCGTTTCCCTTGCTCGTCTGCGAAGTCCATCAGTTGCGCGATGGCTCGCGCCCGCAGCCGCACTTCATCACCTTCCTGAAGCAATTCCTCGTAAGCCTGCTTCCAGCGTGGCTCGCCGGTCTGCTCACCAAGGTGGAAGAGTGCTTCCAACCAGAACTCCCCTGGCGTGCTGACCTGGTAAGTCTCCTCGCCAAACACTACAGGATACCACGCCGCACTCAGGATCGGGTCGATGCGCGTCTCCGCGGCAGACCTGAGCACGAGTGTCGTCTTGCCGATCCCCCTTGGACCGATGACGAGTACGTGCTGATTCGAAACGCCGGTGTTCTCCCGGAGCACCTCCAAAATCCGGTCGAGATCCGAATTCCGAGCTACGAACGTCCGGATGAGTGTCTCGTCGTCGAGAAACGCCGGGTTGTACTTCATCGAGTTCGGAAGCATGGCTCAGGCTCCTCTCTCCAGGGCCGGCGTGAACCCGAACGCGCCGAACCGGCGGCACCACCAGTCCCGCAACAGACGGGAGACGAAGGTGAACTCGCCGGGTCCGTCCTGCAGGTATCCATCGTGGGTGAGGATCTCCAGCACCTCACGCGTCTGGTCCATTCCCTCGCGCCCGTCCAGCCCGAACTCCTGCCGGAGAACCGCGATCGCGTCCGGCGTGAGACGGCCCACCACCGCAGTCTCGGTGATCAGGTCCAGCACGAACGGAAGGATGGCCGTGCCCACCATCAGCTTCAGCCGTTCCTCGAAGGTGCTCAGCTCGGCATGCCCGCGGGTGCTCAGCATCCGCTCCTCGTAAACACGATCCACAACTTCCGTCGAACAGGTCAGATTGCCGCGTCTGGTGCACATCTCGTGGATGTGCCCGAAGAACATCTGCACGTGGTGGGGAATGCAGGAGCCGAGACGCTCCACCACGCGCTCGGATGCGCCGGGGAGGAACTCGACCCTGTAGTTCGCCGCGAGCGCGTTTAGGCATCCGATCGCGGTCGCCGGCTCCCAGGGCTCCAGTGGAAATGCGCGGAAGTTGTTGATGGTCGCGCTCAAGCCCGCTTGGCGAAGAATCGGCTCGAATCCGATGGAGCCGGTGACGACAAAGCGGATCTTGCCGTTGTGACAGATGCTCTGCGCGCGGAGCCACGACATGAAGGCTTCCGTCGCCGCCGCGCGCTCGGGCGTGATCTCGAGCGCATTGACGTCGGTGCCCTTCAGGATTCGGTTTACGAGGATTGGGACTTCGTCCATGAACAGGACCACCGGTCGGTCGGAGGCAGCCAGCCCTGCCAGCAGCTGCGCTCCCTTCGCCTCCCAGTTCCCGTGGACGAGGCCTTCCCGGATCTTCAGCTGCAACTCGCTGATCTGGAGCGTGTCGATCGCTTCGGCGGCGGCGCCGAGCACGTTGCCGAACACCTCCCGCGTCTTCGTCCACAGGGATTTGTGCGGATGTGTGGCTGCGCTGAGCGCGGCGATGAAGTCGGGAGCGGAACTCGCATCCTGGAGATCGAGGTGCAGGCATGTGTAGCGGTCGCCGATCCGTCGCGACACCTCGCGCATGAGGCTGGTCTTGCCGATCCGGCGTTGCGCCACCAGGTACATGCTGGCGCCCTCGTCCAGATACTGCGTGAAGAGCGCAATCTCCGCGTCGCGATTCCAGAACCGGTCCGCGCCCGCCACCCAGTTGCCGTGTGCCTGCTTGAGAGTCGCCATCACTCCTCCTCACTGATTGCCAACAAATCTGTTGACAACAATTTTGTTGGTGATCTCCCGGACTGTCAAGGTTGGGCAGATGTGAAGAGAGGCCCCGCCGCGAGATCGACTCGCGGCGGGGCCTCCTTCATCCCCTCGGTCACCACCCGGCGCTAGTAGCCGGGGTTCTGGGTGAGGTTGGGGTTCACGTCGATGGCCGCCTGCGGGATCGGGTAGAACAGGAAGTGGTCGTCGAGCGTCAGCGTGACCTTGGGCACGCTGCTGTCGCGGGATGCAGTTGCTGCAGCCGCTGGATGGACGACCACGTCGGCGAGGTCGCGTGGGACTCGATGTCGAGCGTGGACGGCGCGGGAACGCGCTGATGGTACCGCCCCGGGAGCGCGCGCTTCTTCGAGCACGGCACCACCGGCCCTGGCGCGCTCACCAGCCCCAACCGCCGCCTCCTCAGCAACGGCGACGCGCAGGCGTACACCGTCGAGCGGGTGCTGGAGGGGTGGCGGCCGGGGTCATGAGCCGGCTCCGCGAGAAAGCGCAGGGGCAGCGGAGCGAAGTGCTCCGCTACCCCTGCTTGTTCCGGCCCCCAGTGTCCCGGCTGTCCTGGAGGATGATCGCGGGCTACAGGTCGGCGCCAGGGTTGTCGGTGGGCAACGGAGGATCCATCGGCAGAGCGCCGCCCGCGATGGGAAGCGGCACCGACTGGGAGCTGTTGCCGCCCGAAACGATGATCGGGGGATCGGACTGTGCCATAACGGGCCTCCTTGAAGAGCGGGTAGCTGCGCGCTGAAGCGAGACATCCAGCGCATGAGGGAGAAACGGTTCGTTACGGCTAAGCTTATTCCGCCTCACTTCAGGTCACAAGCTCTTTCTGCAGCGCAGTCCCCGGGGGATGGAAGCCGCGATCGCAACCGGTTGTTGGCGAATGAATTCGCAGCAACAACCACACGAAGTCCGCCTTCGCGGACTACAGGCGACGGTGCGGACGTGGGATCGGCGCGCGCGACAGGTTTCTCTGGACGGTGAAGATTCGGTTCCAGCGTCAGGTGTTCCGGCGGCACGAGACTAGCGGGCGGGCGGGCCGGTTCGCGTCCACGCAGTTCGTGGACGATGTGGAATCCACTCGCCCGGAGGTTGTTGCAGTGAGAAAGATCCGCCTGATGCTGGACGAGCTTCGCGTCGAATCCTTCGCGACGGATGCCGCCGGGCACGCGCGCGGCACCGTGCACGCGCACGACGATGCCAGCGGCCCGTCGTGCCCCTACGCCTGCACGCTCGACGAGCCGACGTGCAACGGCCCGGCGTGCGTCACCATCCCCGTGCTCACCTGCCTCTGCTGAGAGCGGCTGCGTGGACGGTATCAGAGGCCACGGAAGGACTGTAGATTCGGTCCTCCGTGGCCTCTGTGCCCTCTGTGAGAGACTTCTGTTTGTAGAATTGTCGGGAGGATGAGTGGACGGGACGAGGGTGGAGACGAACGGGCGGGCGGACGGCGGGCCGCTCTGGCGCGCGCCGTCGCAGGAGGAGCGGCTGGCGGAGCTGACGGCGCTCGACGAGGGGAAGAAGGAGGCGCCGCTCCGCCGCGACGTGCGCTCGCTCGGCATCCTCCTCGGCCGCGTGCTGCGCGAGCAGGAGGGCGAGGCGCTCTACGCCGCCGTCGAGGAGCTGCGCGGCCTGCTGATCCGCAGCCGCGGCGAATCGCCCGAGCGCGACGCATCGCCGCCCGCGCCGTCGCCCGCGGGGACGGACCGCGCGTCGGAGATCGTCGCCGCGCTCGACGTGGGACAGGCGTACCGGCTCACCAAGGCCTTCTCCACCTACTTCGAGCTCACCAACCTGGCCGAGACCGCGCACCGCGGCCGCCGCCGCCGCGCCGCCGAGGTGCACGCCGAGCGCCCGCCGCAGCCCGGCACCTTCCACGGCACCCTCCTCCGCCTCCGCGACGCCGGCCTCGGCCGCGACGAGATCCTCGCGCGCCTGGCCGACGTCTGCGTGATCCCCGTCTTCACCGCGCACCCCACCGAGGTGGCGCGGCGCACGGTGCTGTTCAAGCGCGCCCGCATCGCCCGCGCGCTGGAACGCCTCGACCGGCTGCCGCTGACCGACGCCGAGGCCGCGCGGCAGGAAGAGGCCATCGCCGCGGAGATCACCGCGCTCTGGCAGACCGACGAGGTGCGCCGCAGCCGCCCGTCGGTGCGCGACGAGATCCAGATGGGGCTGGACTACTATCGCCGCGTGCTGGTGGAGACGGTCCCCGGCCTCTACGCGGGGCTCGCGGACGGATTCCGCGCCGCGTTCGGCGATCCCGTCTCCCCCGCCGAGCTGCCGCAGGTCGTGCGCTTCGGCAGCTGGATCGGCGGCGACCGCGACGGCAACCCCTTCGTCACCCCCGGCGTCACCCGCGACGCGCTGCAGGCCGCGCGCGAGACCATCCTCGACCGCTACGTCACCGCGCTCGAGCAGCTGGTCGAGCGCCTCAGCACCTCCACGCTGCAGACCCCCGTCTCCCCCGCGCTGGCGGCCGCATTGGAGCGGTACGCGGAGACCGGGTGGACGCTCGACCCCGTCCCCGAGCGGCGGTCGCAGACCGAGCTGTACCGCCGCTTCCTGGGGTACATGGGTGCCCGGCTCCGCGCCGCGCGCGACGATCCCCATCACCCCCACGCCTATCCGGTCGCCGCGGACTTCGCGGCGGACCTGCGGCTGGTCCGCGAGTCGCTTGCGTCGAACCGCGGCGGTCGGCTCGCCGCGCTGCTGATCGATCCGCTCCTGCGGCAGGTGGAGACGTTCGGCTTCCATCTCCACACCCTCGACGTCCGCCAGCACGCGCGCCTGCACGCCCGCGCCCGCGACGAGCTGCTCGTCTCCACCGACGACGGTCTCCCCACGCCGCCGGGCGACGACACGCGGATGGTGCTCGACACCATGCGCGCGGTGGCCGATCTCAAGCGCACCTATCCCCCCGAGGCCGTACAGGCGTACGTGATCAGCGGCGCGACCAGCGTCGACGACGTGCTCACCGTGGTCCGCCTGGCCGAGGCGTGCGGCGTCCGCGTCGCCGCGCAGGGGGGCGATCCGGGGCTGATGCCGGTGCCGCTCTTCGAGTCGATCGACGACCTGCGCGCCTGCCCGGAGATCTGCCGCGAGCTGTGGACGCGCGGCGACTACGCGCGGCTGCTGGACAGCTGGGGGCGGCGGCAGGAGGTGATGCTGGGGTATTCCGACAGCAACAAGGACGGCGGGATGCTCACCAGCACCTGGGAGATCTACAAGGCGCACCGCGCGCTGCACGACGTGGCGCGGGAGACGCGCGTCACGCTGCGCCTCTTCCACGGCCGCGGGGGGACGGTGGGCCGCGGCGGCGGGCCCACGCACCGCGCCATCACCAGCCAGCCGCCCGGCGCGTTCACCGGCGTCTTCCGCCTGACCGAGCAGGGCGAGGTGCTGAACTGGAAGTACAGCGACACCGTGCTGGCCGAGCGCAACCTGGAGCTGATGGTGGCCGCCGCGCTCGACATGCTGGCCAACCCGTCGCGACCCGATCCCGCCCGCGCGGAGGTGTGGGACCGCGCGATGGAGGAGATGTCGGCCGACGCCTACGCCTTCTACCGCGCGCGCATCGCCGACAACCCCGACATCCTCGCCTACTTCGAGCAGGCCACGCCGGTGGGAGAGCTGGAGCACGCCCGCATCGGCTCGCGCCCCGCGCGTCGCGGCCGCAGCACGGGGCTGGGCGACCTGCGCGCCATCCCCTGGGTGTTCGGGTGGATGCAGAGCCGGCACGTGCTCCCCGCCTGGTTCGGCGTGGGGCACGCGCTGGAGCGCTTCGCCGCGCGCGGGCGCGAGGAAGCGGAGCTGCTGGCGGAGATGGCGCGCACCTTTCCGCTCTTCAACGACCTGGTGCGCAACGTCGAGGTGGGGCTGGCGAAGGCGGACCTGGCCATCGCGCGGCGCTACGCCGGGCTGGTGGACGACGAGGCGCTGCGCGGGCGGGTGTTCGGGATGGTGGAGGAGGAGTTCGCGCGCACCCGCGACGCGGTGCTGCGGGTGACCGGACAGGCGCGGCTGCTGGAGGAGAACCAGGTGCTGGCGAGCTCGATCCGCCTGCGCAACCCGTACGTCGACCCCATGAGCCTGATCCAGGTCGACCTCCTCCGCCGCAAACGCGCCGGCGAGGAGAGCGACGAGCTGAACTACGCCCTGGCGGCCACGATCAACGGCATCTCCGCGGGGCTGCGCAACACGGGATGATGGGGATCACCCCTGCAGGAGGAAGTGCGTCCGCCACTCGGCGAGCCACGCCTCCCCGAACTGCGCGCGGAGCGCCGGCCGCGCGCCGACGCGGGTGGCGAGCGCGCCCAGCGAGCAGAGCCGGTCTCCCCACCCCAGCGCCACGCCCGCCCGGATCGAGGCCTTGTCGGGCGAGCAGAGCAGCCATGCATCGCCGCCGCGGCAGTACGCATGCGCGAACAGGTCGCGCTCGCCATCGTCCATCCCGTCGGCGCCGGCGTAGCCCAGCGCGAACGCCGCCTGCACGGTCGCGGTGACGCGGTGCACGCGCGCCAGCCGGCGCAGGTGATCGTCGCAGATCGCGACGTACCCCGGCCGTCCCGGACTCCCCGTCCGCGCCTTCGCGCAGCACGTCTCCACCGTCTCCACCGCCAGACCGCCGGTGATCGCGGCCCAGCAACCGGTGCGCACCGCCTCGATGATGACGTTGGTGTCGGCCAGCACCACGCGGGATCCGCCTCCGGCCATCGCTCAGACTTCGTAAGAGAGCGAGAGCCCGTACGAGCGGCAGATCTCCGCGAAATCCGCAACATCGATGTCGAGCAGCCGCGCCGCGCGGCGCAGCGACAGGCGCCCGGCCTCCACCGCCGTGTGCACGCGCGAGATGAACTCGCGGCTGAACAGCGGCGGAAGCGGGTCCCGCGTCCGCCATGTGCCTCCGGACGCGAGCCGTCCCTGGACCACCGCCTCGTTCTTCGTGATGAACCCCAGGTTGTGCAGGCGCCACACGACGGCCGGGCCGCTCACCCGGAGCGCCGTCGCGCTGGCGTTCACCCACTCCGCGAGGTCCGCCGTGCCGCGCGACTTCCATCGCGCGGCTATCATCGCGGCCGGCATCAGCAGCGCGGCCGCGAAGTTCTCCGCCAGCTCCTCGACGCGCTTGCCCTTGGTCGCGCGCGGCTCCCACGGCTCGACGCGCTGGGGCGGCATCGCATCCCAGGTCAGGACGTGGAAAAGCTCGTGCCCAAGGTCGTACGAGCGGCGGCCGACCGGCTCGCGGCGGTTGATGAGGATCGCGTGCAGCCCGGGCAGCTGCGACGCCGCGCCGGAGAGCCCCTCCGGCGCGTCGACGTTCAGGACGAGCGCGCCGAGCTCCCGCTGGATCGCGTCGCCGAGCGCCGCCGCGGGAACGTCGCCCAGGCTCCACCGCGAGTGAAGCTCCTCGGCACAGGCGTGCGCATCCTCGTACGACGAGCGGTCCGAGAGCTCCAGCTTGGTCCCGATTCGCGGCTGGGGCAGCCCCTCCTGCGCACCGAGCTCGCGGTACATCGCGATCCACCGCCCGGCCCGTTCCTCGAACGCATCGAGCGCGGCGGGATCGATGTTTTTCGCCCGGAACGAGAACCTCGCCTCGCCGTCCAGCCGGAAGGCATCGGTGAAGTAGTCGACTGCCACGCCGAGCACCTCGGCGGCGCGCGCCAGCTCATCGGCCGAGATCCGGCGCTCGCCGGCTTCGATCGCGGCCAGCGTCTGACGATCCTTAAAGCCGAGCTCCGCCGAGAGCTGCTGCTGCGTCAGTCCGCTGCGTTCGCGCGCTTCCTTCAGCCGCCGCGCGACGCGAAGGAGATGAGGATTTGCCATTCCAGGATGATAATCTTGCAAATTGGACTATGCAAGATGCACTTAGGTAGATTGGGGAGATCGACGAACGAGTGTGATTTGCGGCGGCCTCCAGTAATGCGGTATGGTCCTGAAAGCCGCGACGACTCCTCACCCAGATCGTAATTGATGGCGCGCGAACGATCCCTGGCCCTCCTCGCCGGGCCGGATGCGATGGCGATCCTCCGCGAGCGCGGGCTGCGCGCGGAGGACGTGGACATCGTCCCCGGCGCGTCGGGCGGGCCCAAGTGGCTGGTGCTGGAGGGGCTCGACCGCTTCCTCTTCGGCGAGTTCCTGCAGCAGCCGCGCGAGCGCCCGCTGCACCTGGTCGGCTCGTCCATCGGCAGCTGGCGGATGGCGTGCCTGGCGCAGCGCGACCCCGCCGCGGCCGTCGCGCGCCTGCGCGAGGGTTACATCGGGCAGCGCTACACAAAGAGGCCGCGGCCGGCCGAAGTTACGCGCGTCATCGCCGCCATCCTGGACCGCATGCTGGGCGACACGGGCGCGGACGAGATCCTGTCGCACCCGTGGGCGCGGCTGCACGTGATCACCGCCGAGTGCCGCGGGCTGGCCGGGAGCGAGCGGATGCCGCTGCAGATGGTGGCGATGGCGGCCGCCGCGGCGGGGAACCTGGTCAGCCGCCGCACGCTGGCGCTCCAGATGCGCCGCGTGATCTTCCACACGGCGGGCGACGACACGCCGTTCCGCGGCCTGGCCGATCTCCCCACCGCGCACCTGCCGCTCACGCGCGAGAATCTGCGGCCGGCCCTGCTCGCGTCGGGATCGATCCCGCTCGTGCTCGAAGGCGTGCGCATCCCCGGTGCGCCGCGTGGGATGCACCGCGACGGCGGCACCGTCGACTACCACCTGGACTTCGACTACGGGCCGGGCACGGGGCTCGTCCTCTATCCCCACTTCTACCCACACATCGTCCCCGGCTGGTTCGACAAGGCGCTCCGCTGGCGCCGCGCGCGCGGCGAAAACTTCCGGCGCGCGCTGATCCTGGCGCCTACGGCGGACTTCGTCGCGCGGCTCCCCGGCGGAAAGATCCCCGACCGCAACGACTTCTACCGCATGCCCGACACGCAGCGCGAGGCCGCGTGGCGCAAGGTGGTCGCCGCGAGCGAGGAGCTGGCGAACGAGCTGCGCGAGCTGCTGGCATCCGGCCTCATCACCGACGCGGTGCGGCCGCTCTGATGGAGACGCATGGAGCAAGGAGATGAGCGACAACCTGTGGACGTCCGACGATTCCGCTGCGTGGCAGGCCGCATTGGATCGCTACGAGGACGTGATCGAGGCGCAGACTTCGAAGGTGCTGCCGGAGCTGGACCGCTGGTACCGTGACGAGCTGCCGGGGCTGATCGCCGCGCGGAAGCGGCCGCACGTGACGCATGCGGAGCTGGTGAAGGTGACGGAGTGGAAGATGGCGCGCGGGATCTGGCGCCCGCGCAACCTGCAGCTGGTGCGCGGCAACGATGCGGATCTGGTCGAGCGCACCAGCGGCGACGCGCTCGCGAAGATCCCGCACGCCAGCGAGCCGATCGCGGTCCTGTCGAAGCTCGACGGCGTCGGCCCCGCGACGGCTTCGGCGGTGGTGTCGGCCGCTGCGCCCGACATCTATCCGTTCTTCGACGAGCTCGTCGCCGCGAAGATCCCGGAGCTCGGGCAGGTCGCCTTCACCCCGCGCGAGTACGCGAAGTACGCCGAGGCGCTCCGCGATCGCGCGAAACGCCTCGGCAAGCGCTGGACGCCGGTGATGGTCGAGCGCGCCGTCTGGGCCAGCGTCGGCGGCAAGGCGGGAACGAAGCGCCGCTGATGGTTCGTTCGAGACGTGGGTGCCGCTACGGAACACTCCTACGGTTGTCATCCTGAGGGCGCGGGCGCGAAACTCTCGCCGTGACCGGCGTTTACCGCGCCCGAAGGATCTACTTTCCACCGAGCGAGGCACGCTTTCGCGCGATTTCGCCGGCCTCGGCTCACGCCGGCAGTAGATCCTTCGGTCGGCGCCAAACCACGGTGCGGTCGAGAGTTGAGCGCGGCGCCTCCCTCAGGATGACATCGGGGAGGTGTCCGTGAGGAGCAATCTCATATCACACGTTCGCGCCCAGCGACTCCCACAGGTGGAGCGCCGCGTAGGCGCGCCAGGGGCGCCACCGCTCGGCGCGTTCGCGCACCTCGGCAGGGCGCTCGATCCCCTCGCGGCGCATCGCCTTGATGATGCCGAGGTCGGATACAGGAAAGGCATCGCGGTCGCCAAAGGCGCGCATGCGCAGGTAGGCCGCCGTCCAGGGGCCGACGCCGCGGATGCTCGTCAGCCGCGCGTCCGCCTCTTCCGCGGACATCCCGCGCAGCGACTCCAGGTCCATCCGCGACGCGGCGACCGCAGCCGCGAGCACGGACTCCGATTTCGCGCGCGTGAGGCCGATCCCGCGTAGCGCATCCATCGGCGTGGCCGAGAGCATCTCGGGCAGCGGAAAAGCGAGAAAGACATCGCCGTCCAGCCCCCGCGCGGGCGCGGCGACGAGCCGCACCAGCCGATCCGCCATCGTCGCGGCGGCGGCGACGCTCACCTGCTGGCCGAGGATGGCACGGATCAGCGCCTCGAACGGATCGCCGTACTGCGGCAGGCGGATGTGTGGCTGCCGCGCGACGAGCGGCGCCAGGATCGCATCGCCGGCCGCAAGGGAGCGGAACGCCTCGACGTTCGCCGTCAGGTCGAACATGCGCCGGGCGAGCGCGCGCAGCTCCTCCGGCGCCAGCGCGGGCGACGAACGCACCAGCAGCGCGGGCGCCGGCGCTTCGCGCAGGGTGACGGCGAGCGTCACCGCGCGGCCGTCCACGCGCAGGCTGCGGCGGTACTCGCCGGCGGCGATCCGCTCGATCGACAACACCGCGCGCGGGCCGAGGAATCCCACCGCCCACGCAAAATCGAATCGCTCCGGCACCTCCACGACCACCGCATCGTTCACAGACCCCGCCTGCGTCATCTCCATCGATCTCCCATGGTGATCGGCATCGCCCACCCCGAGCCCGCGCGAAGCTACGCTGCGAGCGCGCCGGCGGCGACCCGTTTGTTGCGCATCCATGACCGGCGAGTGGACCAATTCATCTGCGCATCTGCGGCCCAAAGCGCGCGGATCTGGTGTGACAGGCTCATCGTGCCGAGAATCCCACGCGAACCATCTGCCGATCATGGAGACGAGATGGAGACGAGCGACTTGATGGCCCTGGGCGAGGCGGCGCTCGCGTCGCAGCCGTTCAGCCGCTTCCTCGGCGCGGAGCTGCACGCGTTCGCGCCGGGAAGCGCGGAGCTGCGGCTGCCCGTGCGGCCCGAGCTGCTGCAGCAGCACGGGTTCGTGCACGGCGGCGTGCTCGGCTACCTGGCCGACAACGCGCTGACCTTCGCGGGCGGCTCGGCGCTCGGGCCCGCCGTGGTGACGGCGGAGTACGTGATGAGCTACCTGCGCCCCGCGCGCGGCGAGACGCTGGTCGCGCGGGCGACGGTGCTGTCCGCGGGAAAGCGCCGCGCCGTATGCCGCTGCGACGTGTTCGCCGTCGCCGGCGGCGAGGAGACGCTGTGCGCGGCCGCGCAGGGAACCATCGCGCGGCTGGGGGAGGAGAGCGGCGAGTGAGCGGCGGCGCGGAACGAGCGCAGGTCCGCGCCAGTTACGACGCGCTCGCGGACGAGTACGCGCGGCACGTCGCCGGCGAGCTGGAGCACAAGCCGTTCGACCGCGCGTTCCTGGACCGCTTCGCCGCGCGGATGGGCGGTGCGGGGCCGGTGGTGGACGTCGGCTGCGGCCCCGGGCACGTCGCCGCGTACCTGCACGCGCGCGGGCTCGAAGTGCGCGGGATCGACCTGTCGCCGGAGATGGTGGAGCAGGCGCGCGCCCGCTTCCCCGCCGTCCCCTTCAACGCGGGCGACGTCACCGCGCTCGACGCGCCCGATGCGAGCTGGGCCGCCGCCGTCGCCTTCTACTCGCTGATCCATCTCCGTGCCGGTGAGATGGCCGTCGCGTTGCGCGAGCTGCGGCGGGTGCTGCGGCCGGGCGGCCTCCTCCTCGTGGCCTTCCACGTCGGCGAGGAGACGCGCCACTTCGACGAGCTGTGGGGCGTTCGCATCGACCTCGACTTCCGCTTCTTCACGTCCGCGGAGATGGAGGGCTGGCTGCGCGCCGCCGGATTCGACGTCGAGAGCCTCGAGGAGCGCGATCCCTATCCCGACGTCGAAGCCCAGACGCGCCGGTGCTATATCGTCGCGCGGCCGGCGCCAACGAATCTCGGTGAATGAGCCGGCCGGCTGATCAGCGATCCAGCGTCTCCGTCGGAGCGGCGTAGTGGTCGGCGCCGAGGAAGTGGAGGGAGACGTACGGCTCGTCGCCGATCACCCAGCTGTCGTGCGGCTCGGGCGGGACGTAAAAGAGCGAGCCGGCGCGCAGCTCCGCCGTGCGCCCGTCCGCGAACGAGACGCCCGCCGCGCCCGAGATCACCATCCCCACGTGCTCCACCGAGCAGCGCTCCGCGCCCACGCCGGGCCCCACGTGCTCGGACCAGCGCCACCCCGGCTCGTACGTCGCCCGCCCGATGGTCATCCCGTGCAGGCGCACGATCTCGAACCGCCCCTTCTCCATCCGCCGCACCTCGTCCGGCCGTTCGAAGCGCTTCAGGATCACGCCGGTGTCGGTCATCTCCATGGCTCGTAAGGGTTGGGGGTGATCGGAAGATCGTCGCGGAAGGCTGCCATTCCGAGGTGAGGCTGCCCATCCCGAGGAGATTGTCATTCCGAGCGGCGCCGCTGCACCGAACCGTCGCCCGCGCTGATGTCATGCGGCGCCCGAGGAATCTTTGACCGGCTTCCGCGCCAGAGCCAGGCTGTCGCTCGGCCGCAGGCTATAGATTCCTCAGGCGCAACGGCTTAGGCACGAGACGACAGTTCGGCGAAGCGCCCTCGGAATGACAGATTGGGCTCCGCCACTTATTCCCGCCGATTCGCCTCGGCCATCTCCTGCGTGAAGCGCTCGGAGGCGCCGCGGGGGATGCTGAGCGTCTTCCACGCGCCGCCGGCGTAGTGCTTGGCCAGCAGCACGATCATCCCCACGTGGTTGGCGATGTGCGCAACCTGGCGGTTCAGTGCGCCGATGACGGTGTGCGGCTCGCCGCGGATGTAGACGGTGTGCAGAACATCGTCCGGCGTGAGCGAGGCCAGCGCGCCCTCCAGCAGCGCCCATCCCTGCCGCCATCCCTCCTCGACGGCCGCGCGCGTCTCGTTCGGAGCGATCACGAACTCGGACTCGCGGTCGCGGTCGGGCTTCTCGCCGTCGCTGGTCAGGAAATCGGTGAAGCGCGAGCGCAGGTTGCCGCCCACGTGCTTCAGGTTGATGGCGATGCTGTTCGTCTCCGGGTCCGGCTGGGCGAAGAACGCTTCGTCGTCCACCTGCGCGACGGCGCGCTCGGCGGTCTGGCGCAGCGTGCGCAGCCGCTCGGCCACGTCGCGCAGGTACTCGCTCCCGATGTCCATCCCGGGCTCCCTCCGGTGGATGATGGCGATGCGTCCCGCGAGCCGTGGCGCGGCAGGAGCACGCCGCGACCATCTCGCGCTCAAGCCGGCACCAGGCGCGCGGCCGTGCCCAGCAGCGCGTCGTACGTGCCCTGCTCGCGCACCTCGATGGCGGCGTCACGCGCGGCGCGGAGGGCGCAGCGCAGCCACCCCGTCCCCACGCTGATCCGCCGCACGCCCAGCTCCGCCAGCTCGGCCACGGTGGGGACGCCGGGGACGACGAGCACGTTGACGGGAAGCGTAGATCCGGCCACCAGCGCGCGGATCTCCTCCGCCTCGCGCACGCCGGCGGGGAACGCGCAGCTCGCGCCGGCCTGCGCGTAGATGCCAGCGCGCTCGAGCGCCGCCTCCACCCGCCCCGCGGGGTCGCCGATGCGGTGCAGGAAGACGTCGATGCGCGCGTTGATCACCGCGTCGGGGACGCCCGCGGCGATGCAGGCCTCGCGCTCGGCACGCAGCCGCTCGGCCTGCTCGTGCGCATCGCGGATGCCGTCGCTCCCGATGCCGTCTTCCAGGTTGAAGCCGACGGCACCGGCCTCCAGCGCCAGCCGCACCGTCTCGGCCACGTCTGCAGGCGTGGCGCCGAAGCCCGCCTCCAGGTCGGCCGTCAGCGGCAGCCGCGTCACGCGCGCGATCCGGGCGACGGCGGCGATCACCTCGTCGCGCGGGATGTGCTCGCCGTCGTCGAAGCCGTGCGCCGCCGCCACCCCGCCGCTGGTGGTGGCGATGCAGCGGAAGCCGAGCTCCTGCACGAGCATGGCGCTGGCGGCGTCCCACGCGTTCATCACCAGCAGCGGCTCGTCCCGATGATGGAGCCGCAGCAGCTCCGTCGCGAGCGCGGGTCTCACCGGCATGGGTGCCATCCTTTCGCGTGTGGAGATTGGACCATCACGGGGGCGAGATTAGCCGCGGCGCGTGCCGGGCGGTAGCGCCAAGCGATGGGGATCGGGAATGGTCCAAATCCGCGGAGACCCCTCCCCGCGATCCGGACGGAAGCCTTGCTCCACGGCGCAAACGCTGACACGGCGCTGAGTTCTCCCCTCCCCTGCGAAGCGGGGGAGGGGCCGGGGGAGGGGGCCGACCCGCGCCGCGCCAGCGCACGCTGCCCGTGCAGGCGATCTCACCGCGTTGGCCGCGCCGTCACCGCGCACCTGCTCCCGTCAGCGCAGGAGCCCGCACCCGCTTCCCCGGCCGATACGCCTCCTCCGGGATCTCCGCCAGGCGCGAGTGGCCGGCGCGCTCGCCCAGGCCGTAGAGCTGCTGGAAGCTCATGATCAGCGGCCGCCAGCGGTCCGGGTCGATGCGGTTGGGGTGCCCGTCCATGCGAATCGACTCGTGCACGTGGACGCGGACGATGCGCACCTCGAGCGCCACCAGCCCGCCGCGCCGCTCGTCGTCGCGCACGGCCATCGGGTGCACGGCCTCGAGCGTGGCCTCGAGGCTCACCGGGCACTCGAGCACGCGCGGCGGCAGCACCAGGTCCGCGGGCGCCGCCGTCAATCCCGCCGCGCCGAACTTGTCGCGCTCGTGGCGGTAGCCCATGGCCTGCTTGTGCGGCGGCACGGGGTCCGAGCCCGTCGTCTTCGCCAGGCGGTTCACCGCGGCGGCCAGTTCGGCCGATGGCAGGTTCAGCACGCACTCGCCGGTGCGCAGGATGTTCTGCGGGGTGTGCGAGCGCGAGCCGAAGCCCAACATACAGCTCTTTCCCAGCCACCACGCAGACGACATCGGCGCCAGGTTGGGCGTGTCGTCGGCATTCAGCGAGCTGACCAGCACCACCGGGGTGCCGAAGTAGAGGATCGCGGGGTCGATGACGGTGTGCACGGGTCCGTTCCGGTCCGGGGTTCGCCCCGCCGGTGGGACGCCGGCGGTGTGCATCCAAGCTCGCCTTGGGGCGCCCGCGCCTCCACCCGGATGTTGCGGACTTCGCGCCGCTACTCCGCGATGGGGGTGAGGTGGAGCGCCGCCAGCCGCCATCCCCCGTCGCCATCCACCCATACCTGGGTGCCACGGCAACGGTCCTCCACGCGCCAGCCGGCGTGCGTCCCCGCCACCTCCTGCCGCCCGACGACGATGGCCGACTCGCCGAAGACGCGGATCGTCTCCGCCATCCAGCCGAAGCGGTCCCAGCGCAGACGGCCGGCCTCGATCCGCTCGATCCACTCTGCGCGCTCCACCACCCGCCCGCGCGCCTCCACGCAGGCGAAGTCGTCGGCCAGGAGCGCGTCGAGCCGCGCCGCGTCGCCGCGCAGCTCGGCGGCGGCCCAGTCGTCCGCCAGCCCGGCGATCTCCGTTTCCGCGATCTCCATGTCCATCCAGTGCGTCATCCGCCCCCGCTCCCGCGCTGAGGGTGAGCTCCGCCGCGGATCTCCATCCCTCGTCATCCGACGGTGTACGGCTCCGAACCGATCAATGTGGCCGGAGGATCGAACCATCCTCCAGTGCCAAATCTCCATCGACCCACTGGTCCATCTCCGTTTTCTTGCGGACTTCTCCAGAGGACTGGCGCGGGGGGATTCGGATCGCTACGGTAGGGGGCGGTTGGATCAAGAGATTGGGCCAATCACCTGGACCGGCGCTGGTCCAAGTACGCGGGAGACGCGGATGGCCGAAGCACCTTCGCTGTTGATCCCCATCGCCCCCGACGCGCGCGAGCCGCTGCAGGAGCAGATCTACCGTGGCCTGCGCGACGCGATCCTCACCGGCCGCCTGGCGCCCGGCGCGCGGCTGCCGTCCACGCGCACCCTGGCGGCCGACCTCGAGGTCGCGCGCAACACCGTCGTCCCCGTCTACGAGCAGCTGCGCGCCGAAGGGCTGATCGCGGGGCGCGCGGGCGGCGGCACGCGCGTGGTCGCCGTCCTCCCCGACGCGTTCCTTCGCGTGTACGGAACGGACGGGCACCGCACGGGCGCGCGGCGGCCGAACGGAAACGGCCACGGCACGAACGGAAACGGCAGCGGGAACGGGAAGCGGATCCGCCTGAACATCCCCTCGACTGGAGCCGCAACCGGCGGGACGATGGCGCCGCCGCGCGTCTCCGCCGCCGCGCTGGCCGTGGGCGGGGTGGAGATGGGATGCTGGAAGCCGGGCCCGCCGCGCACCTTCCGCCTGGGAGTGCCGGACCACGACGCGTTCCCGGCGGAGCTGTGGGGATCGCTGCTGGCGCGGCGGTGGCGGCGCTCCGGGCGCGACCTGCTGGCGGCGGGCGATCCCCGTGGATTCGCGCCGCTGCGCGAGGCCATCGCCGAGTACGTGGCCGCCGCGCGCGCGGTGCGCTGCACGCCCGAGCAGGTGATCGTGACCGGCGGCGCGCAGCCGGCGCTCTCGCTGGCCGCCCGCGCGCTGCTCAACCCGGGCGACCTGGCGTGGGTGGAGGAGCCCGGCTACGGCGCGGTGAAGGCCGCGTTCCTGGGCGTGGGCGCGCGCCTCGTCCCCGTTCCCGTCGGCCCCGGCGGCATCCGCGTGGACGAGGGGATGAAGCTGGCGCCGTCGGCCCGCCTGGCCTGCGTCACCCCGTCGAACCAGCACCCGCTGGGCGGGGCGATGGACCTGCCGACGCGGATCGCGCTGCTGGAGTGGGCGGGGCGCCACGACGCGTGGATCATCGAGGACGACTACGACAGCGAGTTCCGCTACACCGGCCGCCCGCTGCCGTCGCTGCAGGGGCTGGATCCGTGCGAGCGCGTGGTGTACGTGGGGACGTTCAGCAAGACGCTGAGCCCGGCGCTGCGGCTGGGCTTCATGGTGGTGCCGAAGGCGCTGGCGGGGGTGATCGCGGGGCTGCGGAGCGGAATCGACCGTTATCCGCCGTCGCTGGAGCAGGCGGTGCTGGCCGACTTCATCGGCGAGGGGCACTTCGCGCGGCACGTGCGGCGGATGCGCGCCATCTACAGCCAGCGCGTGACCCTCTTCCGCGAGATCGCCGCGCAGGAGCTCTCCGGCCTGCTGGAGGTGCCGCCGATCGAGGCGGGATTGCGGCTGCTCGGCTGGCTTCCCGAGGGCGTGAGCGACCTGCGCGTGCGCGACGAGGCGCTGCGCCGCGGGGTGGAGGTGGAGGCGCTGTCGGTGCACCGCTCCGAACCGGCCGGCCGCGACGGGCTGCTGCTGGGCTTCGCCGGCTACAACGGCCACGCCACGCGCCGCGGGATGCAGGAGCTGGCGGCGGCGATCCGGGCGTGCCTGTGACGGGGGAGTGTGCCCGGCTCGCCCTTCCCGGCTCGCTTAGGCTCGCCACCCCTCCCGTACCGGGAGGGGTAGGGGTGAGGACGCCTGCGCCGGTGGCGGGAATTCTCGCGGCGCGGAGTGGCCCCTCCCCCGGCGGAGAGAACCTCAGCGTTGGGACTAGCATCCGGCCGCACTGAAGATTCGAACCCAAGCCAGAGTCAGCAGGGTGGTGGGATGCTTGTGTGGCCCCCCTCTCCCGGTACGGGAGAGGGCGAGCGCTCTAAGGCGCGGGGAGAGGGCGGACCGTTGCAGGCGCAACGCACCGTGCTGACCCACGACCATCGTTTCTGCAGGATTCCCAGCCACTGGAGATGAGGATGAGCGGACGCGCGCATCGCTACGAGGTGAAGCTGGAGTGGACGGGGAACAATGGGACGGGGACGTCGGGATACCGCGCGTACGAGCGCAGCCACGAGCTCTCCGCGGGTGACAAGCCGCCGATCCCGGGCTCGTCCGACCCGGTCTTCCGCGGCGATCCGAAGCGCTGGAACCCCGAGGAGCTGCTGATCGCGGCGCTCTCGGCGTGCCACCAGCTCGCGTACCTCCACCTCTGCGCCGACGCGAAGATCGTCGTCACCGCGTACGAGGACCGTGCGGACGGGGTGATGGTGGAGGACGACAAGGGCGGCGGCCGCTTCGAGCGCGCCACCCTGCGCCCGGTCGTGACCATCGCGCCGGGCGGCGATGCCGAGCTCGCGCGCGAGCTGCACCACGTGGCGCACGAGCGCTGCTTCATCGCCTGCTCGGTCAACTTCCCCGTCGCCAACGAGCCGGAGATCCGCGTCGCGGAGGCGGCGGAGACGGCGGAGACGGCGGGAGTCTGATCCGGGAAAAGAACGAACGATCCTCACGCGGAGACGCGGAGGCGCGGAGAACTCATCGACGAGGTTGGTTCTCCGTGTTCTCCGCGTCTCCTGTTAGACACGCATGTTTGGTTGCGGCGGCCGACCCATCCCGCCGATCTTTGCCGCTGGGTTGATGAGCCACCATTCAAGGAGAGACGAAGATGGCCGCGTTCACCGTCTACAAGGACACCGCGGGCGAGTGGAGATGGACGCTCACCGCCGGCAACAACCAGAAGATCGCCAACTCCGGCGAGGGCTACCGGGACCGCGGCGACTGCATGGCCGCGATCGAGCTCGTGAAGCGCGACGCGCCTTCCGCGCCCGTCGACACGTCGTCGTAGCCGGACGCAAGCCGGGGAGCCCGACCGCGGGCCCCCCGGCTTCCCCTCCCCCGCCCCACCTCCCCCCATCAATCGCCCGGCCGCCGCGCCCGGTAGAACGCCATGCTCGCGGCCCACGTGTCGCGCGTGCCGACGACGCGCGCGTCCCCGAATCCCGCCGCGCGCAGGTAATCGAGCACGCGCGCCTGGGCGTTGTCGCGCATCATCTTGCCCCCGTGGATCTTCCGCGCGATGAAGCTGCCGTGGGCCACGCTCGGCCCGTCGAAGTCCAGCAGGTGGAAGCGGCCCCCGGGCTTCAGCACGCGCCGCACCTCGCGCAGCGTGGGCTCGCGCGCATCGCGGGGGAGATGGTGGAACATGAGCGACGACGTCACGTGGTCGAACGACGCGTCCGGGTACGGCAGCTCGTCCGCGAAGCCCTGGTCGAAGGCGATGGCGGCGCCCGCGCGCTCCGCCTTCCGCCGCGCGATGGCCAGCGCGCCGGGATCGGGATCGAGCCCGACGACCTCCACGCCGGGTTGCCGCGCGATCTCCACCGCCAGTGTGCCGGTGCCGCAGCCGATGTCCAGCACGCGCTCGCCGGGACGGATCTCCGCGTGCTCCAGCAGCACGCGCCGCGCGCCGTCCGCGCCCAGCAGCCGGGCGACGAGGTCGTAGAACGGCAGCCGCCAGTGCTTTCCCGCCGCGGGCAGGTACTCCCTCTGCGCGTGAGCCATCATCCTCATCCGCCGAGTTGAAGTGATGCTTCCGCCCGCCGCCGGCGCAGCATGCGGTAGAGATGCATCGCCGCCAGCGTCGCCGGAAGTGCCTGCAGGACGCCGGTGATCTCGAAGAACACGTCGTCCGGCACGAACGGCGCGAGGCTCCAATGGCTAGAGGTGGCGCGGGTGATGGCCTGTCGCTCGATAACCGACCCCCCAGCCTGCGCAGCAGGCTTCCCAGTGTTCCAGCCGCGGGTTCACCCGCCCGGGCCCGCGCGAGGCCCGGGATGACCCCGGTCCGGACCCGCGCCGAGGGCGAGCGCGTCGGCCCACTCCGGCAGGCGCGAGGCGGCGGCGAGGGTGAGCGGCTCGCGCGGCGGCGAATCCTCGTCACCGAGGGGGAGTTGCATCCAGAGCACGTCGCGCCACGCGCCGGCCTTGTAGCCGATGCGGCGGAAGACGCCGAGCTCCTCGAACCCGAGCGCGCGGTGCAGCGCCACGCTCGCCGGGTTCGGCAGCGCGATTCCCGCGAACGCGCCGCGATAGCCCTGCAGCGCGATCACGCGCAGGAGCGCGCGGTACAGCACGCGGCCGATCCCCCGCCCGCGCGCGGCCTCGCCCACGTAGATCGACGTCTCCGCCGACCAGCGGTACGCCGCGCGCGCCCGGTGCCGGCTGGCGGACGCGTACGCGAGCGGCTCGCCGCCGTCCTCGTAGACCAGCCACGGATGCCCGCCCGCGAGCCCCTCCTCGATCCTCCCGCGGATCTCCGCCACGCTCGGCGGCGCCCACTCGAAGGAGATGTGCGTCTCCGCGACGATGGGGGCGTAGATGGCGTGCATCGCGGCGGCGTCGCCTCCCGTCGCCAGGCGGATGCGCGGCATCGTCACGACGCGGACCCGGAGGGCGCCAGCCGCACCTCGTAGTGCGCGGACTTCGCGTCGAAGCGGGCCAGGAGCGCGCGGGCGGCGTCGGGAACCACACCGTGCTCGTAGTTCTCGCCCGCGAACACTTTTACAGCGTCCATCGAGTCGAACAGCATGGTGGTGACGAACTCCACCTCCTCACCGACGTCGCGGCGATGGAGCCACGCGCCGTGGTAGCCGGCGATCCCGCGCGCCTGGATCCCCGGCAGGATCGTCGTCACCAGCAGGCGCTCGTACGCGTCGGCGTTCTCGCGCGTCGTCCATCCGTGCCACACGCGGCTGATCATCGTCCCCCTTCCTTTCCCGATCGCATGCGATCGCTGTCACATTCCGCATCGCGTCCTCGTCTCCAATCCGGACCCTGCGGAATCGTCGTGGAACCTGGCCGGCGGAGATGATAGGATGCGGCGTGTGCGTGGATCAACGATCGTGGAGATTGGACCAGCGAACGGCGTGCGTTTTGGCGCTGGATCGGGGACTGTCCAGCTCCATCTTCATGGCGCAGCCCGTCCGCACGCGCGGACGATCCCTTCGCCCTGATCCGGGGTCCGCACATGGTCCAGTTCGCCAGCCCACGGGCCTTTCTCCGCTTCCGCGACGCCACCGCGGTGTGCGGCGTCCGCTGGTTCCACGAGCCCGGTGCGTGGGTGGAGCGCGCGCCACGCCGCCCGGCCGACGCGCCGCCCGGCGACGCCACCCCGACCCATCCCAACCTGCGACTGCGATGGACGCGGAACGGCTGAGACATTCCGAGGTGCACCCGTGAGCGCGCGCGACCCGCTGCGCGCGCCGCGGTGGATCTTCCGCGCGGCGGCGATCTACGGCGTGCTGGTGATCGCCCCGCAGTACTTCCTGGAGGCGCGCATCGGCCGCGACAACCCGCCGCCGATCACGCATCCCGAGTACTTCTACGGCTTCCTGGGGGTGACGCTGGCGTGGCAGATCGCCTTCTTCGTCATCTCCGCCAACCCCGTGCGCCTGCGGCCGCTGATGCCGGTGGCGGTGCTGGAGAAGCTGGCGTTCGGCCCGGCCGCGCTGATCCTGTGGGCGATGGGGCACGCGGCGGGAACGACGGCGGCGTTCGGATGCGTGGACATGCTGCTCGGCGCGCTCTTCCTGCTCGCGTGGCGAATGACCCCCGACGTGGAGCACCGATCATGATCGAGATGGACCATCCCGCTGCGGCCATCCTGCGCCCGCTGGTGATCGCCGGCGAGGCGCCGGTGCGCGAGGCGGTGACCGACGAGGACATCCTGGCCACGCGCGAGGTGATGCTGCAGTTGCGCCCGCACATCGCGCCCGACGACTACCTGCCGCGCGTGCGGCGGATGATGGAGACGGACGGCTACCACCTGGCCGCGGGCGTCGAGGACGGCGTGGTGCGGGCCGTGGCCGGGTTCCGGCTGATGGAGATGCTGTACTGCGGCCGCATCCTGTACGTCGACGACCTGGTCACGGACGAGGCGGCGCGGTCGGCGGGGTGGGGCGAGCGGATGCTGGAGTGGCTGCGGTGGCGCGCCGCGGGGGAGGGGTGCGACGCGCTGCACCTGGACAGCGGCACGCACCGCAACCGCGCGCACCGCTTCTACTTCCGCCAGGGGATGACGATCACCGCCTTCCACTTTGCCGATCAGCTGTAGGGGGCGGGGATCGACCGGCGGCTGCAGCCGCGGCGATCGACACAGTACGACAAACGCGACCCACACCGACGTCATCCTGAGGGAGGCGCCGCACCGAACCGGCGTCCGCGCAAGCGGTTGGCGCCGCCCGAAGGATCTATGGCCGGCATCCGAGCGAGAGTCCGACTGTCGCTCGGATGCCGGCTAGTCGTCCAATGCGCGCTCGGCTGACGATCGTGCGGACGAGAGTAAAGATCCTTCGGCCTGCAAGCACTTGCGCAGACGCCTGTTACGGTCTGGCCGGCCTCAGGATGACGTCGGGCGGGCGACGGCGCGGGATTCCCATGCATGCACCGGGATGACGTCGGGCGGGTGACGGCGCGGATTCCCATGCATCCACCGGGACGACGTCGGAGTGGCTTGAGGCGCGACACCCATACTTCCGTGCGGCCGAGCCTGTCATCCGCGCCGCGGCAGGATGAGGTGCAGGTCGCCGAACTCGTGCCAGAGGTAGCGGCGGCGCAGGGCGGCATCGTACGCGCGCGCCAGGTGCACGCGGCCGGCGATGGCCTCGAGCATCGCGAGGTGGGATGCGCGGGGGGCGTGCAGGCCGGTGAGGAGGGCATCGACGGCGCGCACGCCGCGCTCGGGCGTCACCACGAGGTCCGTCCACCCCGCGCCCGCGCGCACGGTGCCGCCCGCGTTCGCGACGGTCTCCAGCGCGCGCACGACGGTCGTCCCCACCGCGACGATGCGGCCACCGGCGGCACGCGCCCGGTTCACCGCCTCCGCCGTCGCGGCGGGGACGCGGTAGCGCTCGGGGTACGGCGGCTCGTCGGCCTCCAGGCTGGCGACGCCGGCGTGCAGCACCAGCGGCGCGATCCCGATCCCCTTCGCCCGCAGCGCGCGGACGGTCTCGTGCGTGAACGCGCGGCCCGCGGACGGCATCTCCGCGCTCCCCGGCTCGGCGGCGAACACCGTCTGGTAGTACGCGAGCGGCCATGCGCGCGGCACGTAGCGGTAGCGGATCGGCTCGCCGTGCGCCGCGAGGTATGCGTCCGCGCCGCCGGGCATCTCCATCTCCGCCACCCACAGCCGCACCCGCCCGGCGGCCGTATCTCCATCAGGCGGGAGATACGGCGCGGCCAGCGTCGCCGCGCCGCCGCCGCGCAAGTAGATGCGCTCGCCGGCGCGCGCGTCGAGGAGCGGCTCGTTGCCGTCGGCCGTCGCGCGGCGCAACTCGATCACCCATCGCCCATCCTCCAGCGGCGTCGAGAGATGCACGAGGATGGGCGCGTCTCCATCCCCCGTCTTGCGAATCCCCTCGAGCGCGGTGGCGAGGGTGGCGCTGGCGTTCACCACGACGAGGTCGCCGGGCGACAGGAAGCGCGGGAGATCGCGAAAATGTGCGTGCGTCACCCGCTCGCCGTCGCCCTCCGTCACCAGCAGGCGGACGGCGTCGCGCGGGAGGCCGCGCGCCTCGGGCGGCTCGCGCGCGGAGAGTTCGTCGGGGAGATCGAAATCCAGCGTGTCGAGCGCCGGCGCCGTCTCGACCGTCCCGCGTGCCCGCGCAGCCGACGGCGGCGGCGCATGGCTTCGCCGGATGCGCGGCGGCGCGGCGAGGGCGGCGTATCCCCGCGCGCTCATGCGGCCTCCAGCGCGGCGGGGGCGAGGTCGGGGACGACGTAGCGCCCGCCCGGCAGGTCCCCCTCCAGCAGCGCGACGAAGCCGGGAACGCGCTCCTCCGGCAGCGGACGGTCGGAGATGTCCTCGCCCGGGTACGCGGCCTGGTGCATGTCGGTGCGCATGTCGCCGGGGTCGGCCCAATACACGCGCAGCCCGGGGTTCTCCGCCGCCAGCACGGCCGAAAGCTGCTCCAGGGCGGCCTTGCTGGCCCCGTAGCCGCCCCAGCCCTCGTACGCGTTCACGGCCGCGTCGCTGGTGACGTTGACGACGGCCGCGCCCGGCTTCAGCTCGCCGCGCACGGCCTGCAGCAGCGCCAGCGGGGCGAGCACGTTGGCGCGGAAGACGTCCGCCAGCGCGTCGAGGGGATAGTCCAGCAGCGGCAGAAGGGGACTGGGCCCCAGCGCGCCCGCGTTGTTGACGACTGCGTCCAGCCCGGCGTGCCCGCGGGCGAGCACGGCCAGCGCGCGGCGATGCTCGGGGTCGGTCACGTCGCCCGCCAGCGCGGCGACGTGCGTCACCTCGGCCAGCTCGTCGCGGACTGCGCGCAGCCGCGCGGCGTCGCGCGCGGTGATGATCAGGTTCCAGCCGCGCTCGGCCAGCCCCCACGCAAGCGCGAGCCCCAGCCCGCGCGAAGCGCCCGTGACGAGCGCCGTCTTCCCGTTGTTCCCGGGCGTCATCGGTTCCTCCGTTGGATGGCGATTTCCAGCCAACGAAGGATACCCGGCGCCGTCATCCCCCTGAATCGGGCAGGCGTCGGGCGCGAGGTCGGATCATCGTCCAGCATCTCCCCTGTACGATCGGGCAGGATCGCGGCAAATCCGTGGCGCGCCTGGCCGTCAATCCGCTACCATTCGCCGCGGATGCGAATCCGATCTTCCGCGCGAGGCGGGTTGGGACAGGCGGTTCGGTACTCGGTCGTGACGGACGGATCGGGACGGGCGGGTAAACCCGCGGCTGGAACATTGGGAAGCCTGCTGCGCAGGCTGCGTGAACGCACTCACGCACTTTCGCACTTTCGCACTTTCGCACTTTCGCACTTTCGCACTTTCGCACTTTCGCACTTTCGCACTCGTGATCTCCGACCTCGCCGCCCTCACCGCCCTCGCGCAGGCGCTCAGCCGCAGCGCGGACCTCGCCGAGTCGCTCGACGCGGCGCTGGCGACGGTCGCGGAGGTGCTGGGGCTGGAGACGGGGTGGGTGTGGCTGCTGGAGGAGGGCGATCCCGAGCCGCGGCTGGCGGCGGCGCGCGCGCTCCCGCCCGCGCTGCGCGACCATCCGCAGGCGATGCACGGCGACTGCTACTGCCTCTCCACCTTCCGCAAGGGCGATTTGCGCGGCGCGGCGAACGTCAACGTCGTCTGGTGCAGTCGCCTGGAGAAGGTGGTGGAGTGCGACCTCGGGCTCGCCTGCCACGCGAGCGTGCCGCTGGCCGTGGGCGACCGGCACCTGGGGATGCTGAACGTGGCCGCGCCCGACTGGCGCGTGCTCTCCGACGAGGAGCTGAACCTGCTCACCACCGCGGGCGCGCTCGTCAGCCTCGCGGTCGAGCGGCAGCGGCTGGAGGCGGCGTCCGCGCGCGCGGCGGCCGCGGAGGAGCGCAACCTCCTCGCCCGCGAGATCCACGACACGCTGGCGCAGGGCCTCGCCGCGCTGACCATGCAGCTCGAGGTGGCCGACGCGCTCGCCGCCGGTGACGCACGGCTGGGCGAGGTGGTCGCGCGCTCGCTGTCGCTGGCGCGATCGACGCTGCACGAGGCGCGGCGCTCGGTGCTGGACCTGCGCGCCGCGCCGCTCGACGGCCGCACCCTCCCCGACGCGCTGCGCGACCTGGCCGCGTCCGCCGCGCGCGAGGCGGAGGACGCGCCGGAGATCGTGGTCGACGCCGACGGGTTCACGGCGGCGACCTCCGCGCTCCCGCCGGCCGTCGAGGCGGGCGTCTACCGCATCGCGCAGCAGGCGCTGGCTAACGCGGCGCGGCACGCGCGGGCGCGAAGCATCACCCTGCGGCTGGCGCGGACGGCGGACGGGCTGGAGCTGGCCGTGCGCGACGATGGCGTGGGTTTCGACGTGACCGCGGTGCCGCCCGGCCGCTTCGGGCTGGTGGGGATGAGCGAGCGCGCGCGGCTCCTCGGCGGCACCTTCGAGGTCGACAGCGCACCCGGCGCGGGAACGGCCGTGCACGTGCGCGTCCCCCTGCACGCGGCCGGGAGATCGGGAGATGAGTGATCTCGATGCGATGAAGGGAGATGGCGCGATCCGCGTCGCCGTGGCGGACGACCACCCGGTGGTGCGCGAAGGGCTCGTCGCGATGCTGCGGACGCAGCGCGATTTCGACGTCGTCGGCGAGGCGGGGACGGGCGGTGAGGCGCTGGCGCTGGCCGCATCGGCGCGGCCGGACGTGCTGCTGCTGGACCTGGAGATGCCGGGGATGGACGGCGTGGGCGTGCTGCGCGGCCTGCAGGCGGCGCGGTCGCCGACGCGCGCGATCGTCTTCACCGTGTTCGACACCGACGACCGTATCATCGCGGCGGTAGAGGCGGGCGCCGCGGGCTACCTGCTGAAGGGCGCCCCGCGCGCCGAGGTGTTCGCTGCGGTGCGCACGGTGGCGGCGGGCGGGTCGCTGCTGGCGCCCGTGGCCGCCTCGGCGGTGATGCGGCGGGTGCGCGGCGGCGGCCCCGCGCTGACCGCGCGCGAGCGCGAGGTGCTGGACCAGCTCGCGCGCGGGATGGGGAACAAGCGCATCGCCGCCACGCTCGGCATCGCGGAGCGCACGGTCAAGTTCCACCTGGGCTCCATCTTCGCCAAGCTGGGCGCCCGCAACCGCACCGACGCCCTCGCCCGCGCAGCCGAAGCCGGCCTCATCGCCCTCCGCGCGGGGTGAAGCGGTACAATCGCCACTGGATCCGAAAACGATTCTCACGCGGAGACGCGGAGGCGCGGAGACAACCTCAAGCAGTTCTCCGCGCCTCCGCGTCTCCGCGTGAGAAATTCTGTTCCGTCTTGAAATCACCCGGACGCTACCGCCAGCCCAGGCGCAGCACGCGCCGCGCGTTGCCGCCCAGCACGGCGTCGGCATCGGCGGTGGAGAGGTTGCGGTGCAGCATGTCGACCACGCGGGGGAGCTTCGACGCGTTGTCGACGTCGTCGGGCGGGTCGGTGAGGCCGTCGAAGTCGGTGCCGATGGCCACCACGCCCCAGCCGCCGCCCCACTCGGCGAGCTTGCTCATCGTCCTCCAGATCACGTCGAGCCCCTTCTTGGGATCGTGGCGGTCCAGCCAGTGCGGCATGAAGATCACCCCCACCAGGCCGCCCGTCGCCGCGATCGCCTGCACCTCCTCGCGGATCAGGTTGTAGCTCACCGGGTTCAGCGCCTGCACGCCGGTGTGCGTCACCACCAGCGGAACCTTGTTCTCCACGATCTGGAAGACCTGCCGCCGCGCCGCCCGCGTGCAGTGCGTCAGGTCGGGGACCATCTTCAGCTCCATCATCTTCCGTACGACCGCCTCGCCGATGACCGACAACCCGCGGCAGTCGTCCACCTTCGTATCCAGCGAGCAGAGCGGGAGCTGGTGGAGGGCCTCCTCGATGGCCTCCACGTGCCCGGCCAGCTCGGTGGGGAAGATGTGCGTCAGCGTGAGCGAGGCCACGCCGCGGCTGGCCAGCTCCTCGAGCCGCGCCAGTCGCCCGGCGATGTCGTGCGGCGCCAGCCCGGCGCCCAGCACGTGGCCGCCCTCCACCGTGTGGACGAAGGCGCGCCGCCCCGACGCCACCACCGCGTCGAGCTCGGCGTTGGAGTGCGCCATCGCCATCTGGAAGCGGTCGCCGGCGCGCGCCACCTGCCGCTCCATCCCCTCCAGCATGTCGATCACCACCTCCCACGCGTTCAGGCGCAGGATCTTGCGGCCGCCGCGGGTGAAGTGCGCGGCGAAGCGGGCGATCCGGCAGTCCAGGAACTCCTTCTCGGGCACGTGCAGCACCGACCAGAGCACGCGCACGTTCCCCTTCTTCAGCATGGGGAAGTCGGTGAGGCTGGCCAGCGGGTTGAAGGTGCGCCCCGACATGTAGTGCCGCCGCAGGTCGCGGTCGAAGAAGTACGCGTTCATCGCCGGGTGCGCGTGGATGTCGGTCAGCCCGGGCGACGGATCGGGCGCGGGGGCCGGCGGCTCGGCCCCGGCCGCGGCGCCGCCCATCGGCCGCGGGGCGGGCGCGCCCCACAGCCCGAAGCGCTCGCGCCAGTAGGCGGTCAGGAAGAGGTTGTTGGGATCCATCCGCTCGCGCAGCGCCAGGAAGTCGTCCCAGCGCGGATACTGCGCGCGGAAAAACGCCACCCACCCCTCGGGGTCGCCCTGCGGGATCACCGGCTGGTACTTCCCCCAGTGCAGCCGGAAGGGGACGCCCGCGTCGCGCAGCAGCCGCCAGAGCGCGGGCCAGAAGCTCTCCGCGGGGTTGGTCGGGTTCCCCTCGAACCAGTACGGGTCCACCCGCACCACCCCGTCCTTCCACTCGTCCGCCCCGTCGGTGTACGCCGGGTTCAGCCAGAACGGGCTGGGCGGCGACCCGTACAGCTCCCAGGTGTAGGTCCCGGTGCGGTCCAGCGCCTCGCGCGGGGTGGCGGCCCCCTCGAAGTAGCCGCGCAGCAGCACGGCCACTTCCCTGGCGCGCCCGATGGGGATCCAGCACTCGGTGAAGCCGGTGGGAACGAGGTCGTCGTCCGCCTCGTAGTCCATCGGCAGCCCGCGCCAAGCGTGGTCCTGGAAGGTCTCCGCCTTCCCCTTGTCCAGCGGCGCGAAGATCCCCAGCACCCGCACGAAGAGCCCGGGGAGGCGCCGCTCCAGCGACCCCGCGAACGGCCGGAGGAGGAGCGTCACCAGGCCGACGAGGAGCCGCGCGAGGAAGGCCACCACCGGCGCGATGAGCTTCCCCGCGGAGGCGCCCAGGCGGCGGCAGGCGGGGCGCAGCTTGCGGCGCGCGGCGCCCAGGTCGCGCAGGTTGCCCGTCACCGTGTAGAACACGCCGGCCAGGAACTGCGTCAGCACCGGGCTCTTCCCGAACTGCCGGTACGGCTTCGGCTTGAAGTGGGGATCGAAGGGGATGCGGTGCGCCTCCCACGTCTCCAGCCGCTCGCCTCCGCGCTGCGGCCACCACTCGACGCGCGCGTACTGCCGCGTCTTCAGCCACTCCTCCAGCGACGGCCGGCTCCCGTCGCCCGGGCCGAAGACGTCGACCGGGCAGGCGTCGTAGGTGGTCACGCGCTCCTCGCCCACGATGTGGAACGCGGGCTCGCACTGCAGGATGAGGGTGGAGACCACGCCCAGCAGCCCCATCGCCGGCGCCATGGCGAAGAAGGTGTCGGGGTCCGCGTCGTCGCGGGTGAATTCGTGCACGTCGCCGCGCCCGTCGATCACCCGGAAGCCGTAGAGGTTGTGCGTGGCCGAGAAGGTCAGCGACCCGCCCGCCGACCCCGTGGCGACGAACCCGCTCACCGTCTGGTGGGTGATGCCGCCCAGCGCGGAGAGCGACCATCCCCGCGCGAAGAGCGCGCGCAGCAGGCCCTGGCTCGCGCCCGCGGAGTGCGTGGGGTCCGACGGGTCCACGTCCAGGTGGATCCCCGCCTCGGCCTCGACCAGGCGGCGGGCCTCGTCGCGCACGCGCCAGCAGCGCAGCCGGTCCAGCATCACGTTGATGTGCGCGCCCCGGGGCGGCTCCTGGCGGCTGACGCGGTTCTCGCGGTCGGACAACGGGTCGGTGTAGAGCGCGCGCACCACCGAGTGCGCCGCGCCGCGCACCCGCAGCTGCAGCCCGTGCGCGTACGCGTGCCGCACCAGCGCAACCAGCTCGCGTTCGCTGGCGGGATGATGGTAGCCGTCCGGCTCCAGCTCGATGCCTTCGATGCTCATGGCCGTGCGGGGGCAAGGGTGGGCGGGCGAGGGGGATCGGGAGGGAGAAGCGGTTTCAGTGTGATGGCTTCGGGTCGAGCTCATGTGGCGGCGGACCTGGATAGTCCGCGGTGGAAGATGTCACGGCGGCGAGGAGATGGATGGCCGTCTCCTCTGATTTGGCGCGCTGGTGCTCTCCGGATGATCCGGCAATTCACGGCGAGCCGTCCGCCGCGGATCGACACGATCGCCGCGCCGCGTCAGGAGCTCGTCATCTCCCGCGCGGCGAGGAGGTAGCTGCGCACGAAGAACACGGCGAGCCCCACGTTCGCGATCCCCGCCAGCACGAAGCCGATGCGGCCCAGCGTGGTCATGTGGTCCGCCGCCAGCATCCACGAATGGTCAGCGAAGATCTCGCTCATCGGCATGCCCGCCACGATCGCCAGCCAGTACGGGCGCGACCGCCAGACGAACCACGCGACCAGGTGGAAGAGCGCGAAGGTGAGCCACACCACGCCCGTGCGCGTGAGGATGTGCTCCGGATCGACGCGGGGAACGCCGTGCGCCAGGCGGAACCACAGGTCCGGCCAGAGCAGCGCCAGCGCCGCCAGCCCCAGGTCTCCCACCACGGAGACCATCAGCAGCGTGGAGATCAGATTTCGGCGTGAGGGCGTCATGGCGCGGATCCGAGGTCACCGCGGGTGGGCCCGGCCGTTCGCGCGGGCGGTGAGGAATCTCAGGCGGGGTGGCGGAGCGGGAGCATCAAGATCTGCGGAAGAACGGCCAACGTGTCCGGCATCCGTCACGTTCTGCATGATAAAAACGGGCGGGACGGCGCACCATGCTTTTCGCGTGGTGCACCGTCCCGTGATCGCCCGTTCGCTCAGCACCAGGCCGTCAGCGGATCGCAGATGTGCGGACGGGTGGCGTCGGCGGCGGGGACCGCGCGCTCGCCGCGCATCTCCGCCGCGGCGAAGGACTGCACGCGCAGCGTCTCGACGTTCAGCGCCAGCTTCTTCATCTGATCACCTCGACGTTGGAGTTGGATGCGATGCGTCCTCAGCCGCCGACGATCACGCCGGCGACGACCGGCTGGTCCACCGCGTAGCACTCGCCCAAGCAGCTGTAGTGGCAGAGCGTGCGCGCGGTGCAGTCGGCCCCCTGGCAGGTCTTCCAGTCGGTCACGGTGATGAAGGCCGCCTCGCAGTCACCCGTGTCGCCCGAGCGCGCGTGCACGGTCCCGCGCGGCGAGCCGGACGACGCGGTGTTGAACGACTCCACCTGCAGCGCGTCGACGTCGAGCTTCATCTTGGCCATGCCCACCTCCCGGGGTGTGGGGGAACACGCACCCCGACGGGGCGGGCACCGGTGCGGCTCGTCCGTGCGGGGGCTCGACCCACGATGCGGGCAGACGATTCCGATGTCAACGAAAGCGTCCGAAGATGGGAGGGGATGGAACGCAAGGGCCGAAACGTCGCGCTACCCGGACTGCCAGCGGAGAACGGAGATGTCATTCCGAAGGCGCCGCACCGCCCTGTCCTTCCCTGCCGATCCGTGGCGCCTGAGGAATCTGTGGCCGGCTCCCGAGCCACAGGCCGCCCATCGCTCGGACGCATGCCGTGGATTCCTCGGGCACCACCTCTCACCGCACCGGCTGCCCCATCCCCAGGAGATTGCCCTCGCTGTCCCTGAACCACGCCCGGGTGATGATCTCTCGCTCGGCCAGCCGTGCTCCGGTCGAACGTCGACCGCACCGTTGCGCTCTCCCTCCTTCTCCCGCCTGCCGGTACGAAGGCTGCCAGCTGCCGTAAGCACCGCCAGCACGACTGCGATTACATCCACGGTGGCTCATGAAACGGCACTTCATCATAGTTCCCGGGCCCGACGGCCAGCCCGAGCTTCACCCGATGAAGCGTTGGCTGCACGCGCATCGCGCCGAGCTCCCCCCTGATTTCCCTCCTGATGGCACGTCGCACCAGCTCCGCGGAGCGCTTCGCCGGCTCGGCTGGATCGTGCGCGAAGGCGAGGAGGACGTGCGCGTCTACCGGCCGGGAGACCAGGCCGCCGCGCAAGCCGCCACGCCATTGCCGGCCACCACCCGCCAGAAAGCGGCGACGGCCCTCACGGGTGAGCGCACGTGGGTACGCGGACTCGTGCCGCAACTTCAGGCGGCACTCGGCGAGGCCGATCCCGCGCTGGAGGTCCGTGAGGGGTATCGGCTGCCGTACACGCGCCAGATCGTGAGCTACTACGGGGCGGAGCCGCACCACCAGACCGACATGCGCTACGAGACCGATCTCCTGATCGTGGAGCGGCTCTCCGGCGCATGGATTCCGCGCGTGGTCGTCGAGGCCAAGCTGGGCTCCGTCACCACGCACGACGCCATCACCTACAGCCAGAAGGCGGCCACCCACAAGCACGTGCATCCGTACCTCCGTTACGGGATCTTCCTCGGCCGGCGTGCTCACCACCCCCTCCCCGGCAGGCTCTTCCGCCACGGCACGCATTTCGACTTCATGCTGTCGTGGACGGGACTTGAGCCCAGCGCGGAGGAGTTCGAGCAGTTCAGAACCCTGTTGCTGGAAGAAGTCGATGCATCGCGCCTACTCCAGGACTTGATGTTCAACACCCGGAGGCGGGCTCGCGCGCGCTTCTCGTTTCTGCGGCGGCCCCTCGTCGTCCAGTAAAGACCACGGCCGTCCGCGCGAGTGCGAACGGCCGTCTCGTCGAGGGTGCCAGCGCGCAGGCTCCTACGGCCCGTCCTCCTCGGCCGGCTTCTCGCGGGCGGCGCGGGCGGCGGACGGGGTGCGGCTGACCAGCGCGTGGAGGAGCTGCTCGTCCGACTCGTAGAGATCGCGCCGGAACTGCACCGCGCCCGCATCGTCCACCCACGCGGTGCGGTAGAAGATGTAGACGGGGATCGGCGCGGCCAGCGCCACGCCGCGCTCCTTCTCCCGCCCGGCCACCGCCTCCACCGAATCGCGCGACCACCCGTTCCGCGCCAGCGCCCACATCGCCAGCTCGAGCGGCTTCTCCACCCGCACGCACCCGTGGCTGAACGCGCGCTCGTCGCGCTGGAAGAGCGACGGCGACGACGTGTCGTGCAGGTACACGTTGTAGGGGTTGGGGAAGAGGAACTTCACCTCGCCCAGCGGGTTGCGCGCGCCCGGCACCTGCCGGTAGCGCACGCCCGCGCCGTCGCGCACCGCCTCGATCCCCTCGCGCGCGAAGTACGACGGGTCGCGCCGCTGCCGCGGCAGCACCTCTCTGGCCAGGATGCTCGGGGGGATGTTCCAGTAGGGGTTGAAGACGACGGTGGTCATCGCCGCGCCGAAGATGGGCGTGCGCCAGTCGTCCTTCCCCGCGATCACCCGGCTCTCCAGCGCCACCTCCCCGTCCTCG
The DNA here is from genome assembly GCA_036377595.1 of Longimicrobium sp. NCBI lineage: Bacteria > Pseudomonadati > Gemmatimonadota > Longimicrobiia > Longimicrobiales > Longimicrobiaceae > Longimicrobium > Longimicrobium sp. Next base: position 37,974 of record DASUYB010000150.1, read on the forward strand.
ATCGCGCGCAGCTCGAACGCGGGGATGAAGACCGCCACGAAGCGGTCGCCCAGCGCGGCGGGGAGCCAGCGCTCGCGCTCCAGCGACGCGCGCAGCTGCTCGACGCGCTTCTCGGCGGCGACGTTCAGCGCCGCGCGCGTCGCGGGCCCCACCACGCCGTCGTCGCTGTAGCCGAAGCGGCGCTGGAAACCCTTCACCACCTCCACCATCGCGCTGTCGTAGGTCACCACGCCCGCGTCGCCGGGGACCGCCGCTTCGGCCGCCAGCCGCGCGCGCAGCACGCCGATCTCGTCGCCCTCGTCGCCCGGGTGCAGCGTGCGGGTGGAGAGCGATGGCCATCCCCCCTGCTGCACCACCTGGCGATACCGCGCCAGCGCCTGCCGCAGCCGCCCGTACTGCGCCGTCTGCGGCCGTTGCGCCACCAGCGCGCCGGCGATGCGCCCGCTGCGCAGCGCCTGCGCGAGAGCCGCCGGCAGGTCGGCGTCGCGCCCGGGCGTGGTCCATGCGGGGTGGACGGCGCGCGGCGGCACGCGCCCGGCCACCAGGTCGTGCCCGATGGAGAGGAACGCGTCCGTGAGCAGCAGGTCCAGCTCGGCGCGGTCCTCCGGCGACAGCCGCCGCCGCCGCTCGTCGAGGAGGCGGCGGAGCGGGCGGGCATGGTAGTCGTCCGGCTCCAGCCCGTCGGAGGTGATCCCGTCCACGAACGCCGCCATCGCCCCCGCCACGGGGAGCGCCGCGGTCGGCGCGCTCCACGCCGGGCGGTACGCCGCCGACGCGTAGAACTGCCGGACGGCGGCGGGCGAATGCAGCTCCTCGCCGCCCGCGGAGAGCGTCCCCTGCCGCTCGACGCGCGCGCGGATCAGCACGCCCGCCGTGTCTCCCTGCGCGCGCGCCTCCCCGCCCCCGCCCACCATCGCGGCGATCACGAGCAGGGCGGCGGCGATGCGGCGCGCGCATCGCGCGTCGGCGGCGCTGCGTGTACCGGCTACGGTGTGGCTCATCGTCTCGGTGGGTGGATGGGGCGGCGGGGCGGGATGGGCAGCGGGTCCTCTCCCGATCAGCCCTCTGGAAGGATGCTCACGGGGTCGCCGCATGGCTGTGGGGGGATCGCTGCAGCCGCTGTCGGCAAGGAAATGTACGACAAAGGGGGAGATGGGAAAAAGCCGCGCCGATCCGCCTCTCGCCCCATTGGACAAAATGGTACGTCGGGGGATGTCGATCCGTCCGAAACTCGTTCGTCGCCCCTGTAGAAGTCGGGGAGACGGGCACCGGTCACGACGACCGGACCGCCGGCCGAGAACCCAGGGAACGGAGAGACGACGATGTCGACGATGACGCTGACCCGGCGCGAGCGGAAGATAAACGCGATCCTGTGGACGGTGCAGGTGCTGCTGGCGGCGCTCTTCCTGTTCGCCGGCGGGATGAAGCTGGTGGCGCCCCCCGAGATGCTGAAGGGCCCGGGGATCCAGTTCCCGCTGGAGTTCCTCCGCTTCATCGGCGTGTGCGAGTTCGCAGGCGGGCTCGGGCTGATCCTTCCCGGCCTGCTGCGCATCCGCACCGGCCTGACGCCGCTGGCCGCCGCGGGGCTGGTGATCATCATGATCGGCGCGGTGTCCACCACGCTGATCGGCGGGCTGGGCGCGGCGGGCGCGACCGTCCCGTTCGTCACCGGCGTCCTGGCCGCCTCGGTGGCGTACGGCCGCACGCGCCGGGTGCCGCTGCGCACCTCGCCGCGCCGCCGCCTGGCCCTCCAGCCGGCCGCCTGATCTCCCGGATCTGCAAAACAGACAGGCTCACGCAAAGTCAGCAGGGTCAGCAGAGAGACCAGCGTCAGTTCTCTGCTGACCCTGCTTGCCTTGGCCTTTGCGCTCGGAATTCTGTCGCCCAACTGCCGCACGCCCCGATGGTCGCGCGATGTTGACGCGCCCAGCCGGAGGCGTGGGAGAACACAAGCGTTCGTCTGAATACGTGGGCGATCTGGCAGATGAATCCAAGAAAAAATTGAATTCCGAATTGCAGCAGGAGGCGTTCGTGCGTATATTAATCGCCCCTTTAGAGAAGATCTATACAACCGCGCGCGAGGCCGTCACAATGCGCATCTCACGGAAGATCATCCTCCTCGCCACCCTCTCGGCGGCTCTCGCCGCCTGCTCGGACACGACGCCGAACCCGGTTACACCACAATCGCAAGTCATGAGGCGCCCGAGCTTTACGCACTCGGATGCAGGACGGACAGCCTATACATACATCGAGGTGAAGAAAAACGGCCGGGCGAAGTTGTACCGGGTGAAGATCAAGAGGGGCACAAGATCGATCGAGTTCGAAACGGTCGCTGAGGAGACGAACACGACCAGTTCCGTGGGATCGACCTGCGATGACCCCACTCTGCCTGGCTGTGAGACCAACCCGGAAGATCCAAGTGGGAGCACCGGCATCATTACAGGCGAACTGGATATTGATGGCATTGTCACGGACACGGTCGATACAGGCCTGCCATGGAATCCGTCTTATAGCAGTGCCGGTTGGGATGGGACAGGATTCCACTGTAAGAGCACGATCGACGGTATGCATTTCAACTGGAAAAATCACTATTTCGAAACCGAAGGCGAAAGTCAGTACATGGGCAGGATTCCTTCCAGCATCGCTGGCGTAGTCAAAGGCCGCTACTCGTTGCCGAACGGGCCATGGCTCTCAACGGATGGCCGGGCGCGGATCTGGTCCGGCACCGTCGATGCGAACTGTTATTTTGAGTATGCCCAGTCCGGGTTTTTCCTCATCGAAGCTGGTTTCATTGTCGTGTACAGGTTCAACGGCGATTATGAGGAGCTCGGCAGCGATGCGACCTTCGCCTCGCACGAGGGCGGCTCGGAATACGGTGGAGAGGTCTACCACAGCCTCGACGCGCTCCGATCTGGTGACCCGGCAGCGTATGCGGTTGTGAGATCGTATCTGGATACCGGTAACTGCACGGAAGGTTGGGTCATTGTCATCGACGGAGTGCGAGTATGCTGACACTCGCGGCTTGCTTCGCATGCGTCGTGGCGCTGGACACGACTCCCAGGCCAGCGCTGCGGATCTCGCCCACTGACCCGAAAGAGGACACGGCCACCGTGGCGGATACGCTGCCTTCCGGGAATCGATTCAGCCTCCCGTTTACGCGAGAGGAGTTCAAGCGTTCGCTACAGTTCATGATGACCGCGGATGAGGCCGAGGTTCGCACCCGCATCCTGTATGAGCCTGACCGCGAAGCGATCGGGATCTGGATCGCAGACCTGAACCTCCTCCTGCTCGCTGCGCTCAGCGACGACGTGGCACAGCGGGTAATCGCGTATCGTCCTGAACTGCGAGACGCTGTGCTGCGGGTGAGAGAGAATCCAGAGGCGTTTACAGCGGCTTTCCGAAGAAACCCGCCATCGCCGTAAATCGGAGGCATATGGCCGCACCGTCACCTGGCGCTCCAGATCGAAAAACAGACAGGGTCACGCAGAGTCAGCAGGGTCAGCAGAGAACCGCTTCAGTTTCTCTGCTGACCCTGCTGACTCTGCGTGAGCCGAATTCTCTTACGTACTTATCCCACCACGCCGGGGACGTGGACCACGGCGGGGCCGGAGGTGTGATGCGCGCCGCCGTTGATCCGCAGCACCAGCGTGGCCGTGCCGTTGGGCCGCAGCTCGTCGACGCCGGTGGACACGTTCGCGCGCACGTCCATCCCCCGCTCCACCGACACCTCGAACGCCGTGGCCGGATCCAGCAGCCAGTCGCGCACCTGGGCGCAGAGGGCGTCGGCGGCCAGCCGCCGCTGCTCGGGCGATAGCGCACTGGGATCGATCATCGCGGTTGCCTCCGGGCTGCGGCTCCCTCTCCACCCTCTCCGCCCCGCACCACCGCAAGCTCCGTTCGCGCCCACCGCCGGGTGACGCGCCAATGGGCAGAAGTGCCCATGCGTCCGCCTCCCCGACGGGGCATCGTGGAGGGCCGCGCACTCGCGCGGCTGCCCGCGCGCGCCCATCTCCCGCGGCGCGCTGGATCCCGCCCCTTCGATCGCGACAGGCCTCCTCATGCTGCACACCTTCATCGCGCTCACGCTGGCCGCTTCGGTGCCGGCGCCGCCGTCCCGCATCCCCATCTCCCATCATCCCGTACTCGACACCACCGACACGCGGCCGGGGGTGGCGGTGCTGCCGTTCTTCAACGGCGGCTCACTCGGCGGGAGGACGCAGGAGGACCTGTCGGCGCTGGAGGTGGGGGTGCAGCAGATGCTGATGACCGAGCTGGAGCAGAACTCGGCGCTGCGCATCGTGGACCGCGCCGTGCTGCGGCAGATCCTGGAGGAGCAGAACCTGGCCACCGCCGGCCGCGTGGATGCGGCCACGGCCGCGCGGGTGGGGAGGCTGGTAGGCGCGCGCTACGTGATCAAGGGCTCGTTCATGAACCTGGACGGCCAGTTCCGGCTGGACGGTCACGTGGTGGACACGGAGACGAGCGAGCTGGTGAAGGCGCAGCAGGTGTACGGCCGCCGGCGCGACCTCTTCCATCTGCTGGTGGACCTGGCGGGGATGATCACGCGCGACGTGCGCCTCCCGCCGCTGCCGCGCGACGTCGCCACCGCGCGGGCGCGGCTCTACGTGCCCAACGAGGCCGCGCTGAAGTACTCGCAGGCGCTGCGGCTGGCGGAGAGCGGCCGCAACCGCGAGGCGATGGAGCTCTATCGCGAGATCGTGCGGCGCTTCCCGGACTACACGCCGGCGGGCGTCAGGCTGCAGCAGTTGGAGAGCGCCGCGCGGTGATCCAGGATCTCCGGATCAACTGTGCATCAGAAGAAGGAGTGTCATTCCGAAGGCGCTGCGCCGTCCTGTGCTCCATGCCGTATTCGTGGCGCCTGAGGAATCTGTGGCATGCGTCCGAGCGAAAGGCGGCCTTTCGCTCGGACGCATGCCACAGATTCCTCGGGCGCCGCCCGGCATCAGCGCGGTTGAAGGTTCGGAGCAGCGGCGCCACTGAATAGAAAATAAATCGCCGAAGCCGTTGCGGTGCAGGCGATTATAATTTTCATCCTCCGTGGTCGCGCGCAGCGCGGTGTATGACTCGGAATGACATCCGATCAGAATGCACGATCAATGGGTGGCAGCCGGTATGGTACCAGGCGCGGGGTGAAGGATTGGTGCGTCCCGCCGAATCTCGTGCTGCCGCGATGATAGATCCTTCGGCCTGCAACCGCTTGCTCGGACGCTGATTACGGTCTGGCCGGCCTCAGGATGACGTCAGCGCGGGACTGGGTCCAGGGGGAACCGACCCGATCCGCCCCCCTCACCGGCCCAGCAGGCGCGCCACCGCGTCAGCGGAGATGCCGAGGAGGAGCGGCCGTTCGGCCCGCGGGGCGCCGCCGTAGAGCACCGCGATCACCTGCCCGTCGGCGTCGAACACGGGGCTGCCGCTGGCGCCGGCGGCCGAGCGCGCGAACACCTCCACGCGTCCTCCCCGAACCGCGGCCAGCGTGGCGGGCGTCAGCACCAGGCGCGCCGCCTGGCCCCGCACCGGGTCGCCCGCGCCGGGAAAGCCGGCCACCATCAGGGGCGCGCCGGCGGGTAGGGTGTCGGGGCGCAGGTTCAGGCCGCGCACGGTGGGCACCGCGCCCTCGATCCCCTCCACCCGCACCAGCGCCAGGTCCGCCTCGTCCGACGCGGCGGCCAGGCGCGCCGGCCACCTCTGCGACGACGCCGCGAACTGCACCGCGATCTGCCGCGGCGTCCCCCGTCCGTTCCCGCCCGTCACCACGTGGCGGCTGGTAACCAGCAGGGCGTCGCCGCGCACCGCGAACGCCGTCCCCGTCACCACCACGCCGTCCTCGTCCTCCACGAAGATCCGCGCCACCGCCAGCCGGTTGCCCCGCCCCACGTCCACCACGCGCGGCACCGCGGCCGTGCTCTCCGCCGCCGTCGCCATGAGGGGGGATGAAGATGGAGACGCGGGTGATGCGGCCGATGGCGCAGCGTCCGGCGGGCGATGCGTCCGCGGCGTCCGTCCGCGCGGGGATGCGGATCGTGCGGCGGGGGGATCGGACGAAGATGGGAGATCGGTGAGGGACGGCGCTCCCGCCGGCGGCGATCCGGCGAGCGCGGGCGCTGGCGGCGGGGATGGCGCGGCTCCGCGCTGCGGCGCGAGACGGATCGCCGCCGCGCCCGCCAGCGTCGCGAAGATGGCCCCCGCGGCGAAGGCGGCGGGCACGCCCATGCGGCGGCGTCCACCCTCCCGCGGCGGCCGCGCGGCGGCGGGGCGGCGCGCGCCGGCCATGCGGAACTCCAGCACCGGCCCCGCGGGGCCCAGGGTGATGCGGTCGCCGTCGCGAAGCCGCGCGGGCGAGGAGACGCGGCGGCCGTTGAGCCAGGTGCCGTTGGTGCTGGCCAGGTCGCGCAGCCTCCACCCGCCGCCGTCGCGCTCGACGCGGGCGTGGTGCGCCGACACCGCGGCGTCCGACGGCCCGGCGAAGCGCAGCGCAGCGTCGGGGTGGCGGCCCACGGTGCAATCCGCGCCGGTGAGCCGCAGCACCACGCCCGCGCGCTCGCCGGTCAGCACGTGCAGCTCGGCGGCCAAGGAGGGTTTCGTCGCAGGAGGGAATCGAAGACCAGGAATCGTCCCGGATCCGGATAAAGGCATCAGGAGTCCGAAACCCCTCCCGGTGTCATCCTGAGGGAGGCGCCGCGCCGTACCATGGTGCGAGCCGAATTCTGGCGCCGACCGAAGGATCTACTCGCCGCGCGGACAAAGTCTGTTTCTTCGAGCGAATCTCCAGCCCGCCATGCAAGATCCTTCGGGCGCGCGGAGCTCGGCGAGTACGCGGTTGCGGTGCTCCGCGCCCTCAGGATGACACCGCTGGGGTGCCTCACACGATTCGCAACGTTTCACCCCGGGTGATACGGGGCCCAGCCGACGGTGTCGCCGGGCTGCGGGACGTCGAGGCCCGCGCCGTCGACGCGGATGGCGAGCACGGTGACGTTGTCGGGGCCGCCGCGGTCGTTGGCGGCGTCGACCAGCACGCGGCAGAGGTCGGCCGTGTCGTGCCAGCGCGCGGCGGCCGCGGCGATCTCGTCCGGCGCCACCGCGCGGAACAGCCCGTCGGAGCAGAGCACCAGCACGTCGCCGCGGCGCAGCTGCTGCCAGGTGAGGTCGACGGTGACGTCGGGCCGGGGCCCCAGCGCCTGCAGCAGCACGCTGGCCTGGCCGCTCCGCTCCGCCTCTTCGGCCGTGAGCGCGCCCCTGTCCATCAGCTGCTGCACCAGCGACTGGTCGCGCGTGAGCTGCGCCGCGCGCCCGCCGCGCACCAAGTACGCGCGCGAGTCGCCCACCTGCGCCAGGAACGCGCACCCGTCCAGCACCCCGGCGGCGGTGGCGGTCGTCCCCATCCCGTCGCAGGCGGGGTCGCGCCGCGCGTGGCGATGGATGGCGCCGTTCGCGTCTTCCAGCGCCTCGCGCAGCAGCGCCGCGAAGCGCGCGGGGCTGCCGTCGCGCGAGGCGGTCCACCGGTTGGAGAGCGCCGCGTAGATCGAGGCCACGGCCAGGCGGCTGGCCAGCGCGCCCGCGGCCGCGCCGCCCATCCCGTCGGCCACCACCGCCAGCAGCCCGTGCTCGCCCAGCGTGAAGCGGCGCGCCGGCTCGTCCCCGTCCGTCCCCACGCGCCAGGGGCCCTCGTCCACCGGCGCGCCCAGGTCGGCGATCAGGAACGAGTCCTGGTTCTCCCGCCGCCGCTGGCCGGGATGCGTGTGCCCGTACGCCTCGGCGTGGACGGCGCGGCCGACGGCGTAGGGGATCACGGCGCGCCCCGGCTGCACTCGTCCAGCAGGAGCGACGCGGACTCCCTCGCGACCAGCGCGAGGGAGCTCCGGGCCCACTGCACGCAGCTTTCCGCGTCGCCCAGCCGGCTGGACGCTATCGCCGCCACGTACGCCGCGTCCGCGCGCAATCTCCGCGACGCGCCGCGGCGGTACACGCCCACCGCCTGGCCGCGGATCCGCTCCAGCTCTCCCGGCCCCGCCGATCCCACCTCGTCCCCCAGCCGGTCGACCAGCGCGCGCGCAGCCACGTCCGGGTCCACCGGCGGCGGAGGAGGCGGAGGAGGCGGAGGAGGCGGGGGAGGAGGCGCGGGCGCGACCGCGACGGGGATCGGCGCTGAAGCGGAAGGCGCCGGCGCGGGCGTGGACGGGCCGGCCGTGGTGACGACCTCTCCCTGCGGCGCATCCACCGTCGCGGGCGAGGACGGCGGAGGTGCCGCGGCCACGGGCGCAGCCGCGGGCGCAACCGGCGAATCCGCGGACGCGATGGGCCCGCCTGCCCCGGCGCGCGAGCCGAGCACGCGGGGCGCGCCCCAGGCCAGCATCCCCACCGCCGCCACGCCGCCGATCGCGAACGACGTCCACCGCGCGAGAACGCGGAGCCGCGTGCCGGGCGTCGTCTCCCCCCGCCGCGCGGGGGCGGGGGTGACCACGGTGGGGGCGACGGAGACGGGATCGCCCGCGCAGATGCGGCTGATCCCCGTCAGCGGCCCGGCGGCGGCGGGCGCGGACGCCGCGGCGACGAGGGTGTCCGCGAACTCGTCCGCGCTGGCGAAGCGCTCCTCGGCGCGGCGCCGGAGCGCGCGGTCGAGCACCGCCTGCAGCGCGGGGGGCACGGAGACGCCGGGATAGACGGCGTCCAGCGGCATGGGGTCCACCGTCAGCCGCAGCTCCAGCAGCGAGGTGGTCGTCGTGGCGCGCCAGGGCTGCCCCCCGGCCAGCATCCGGTAGATGACCAGTGCCAGCGCGTACACGTCGCTGCGCCCGTCCAGCGGCGCGTTCAGCAGCTGCTCGGGGCTCATGTACTCGGGGGTGCCGATCACGAACTCGTGCCGGGTCAGGTCGCCCGCCACGCCCTCGGCCGAGCCCTTGGCGATGTCGAAGTCCACCACCTTCACCCGGTCCTCGCCGCGCGGGCCGGGCGAGATCATCACGTTCCCCGGCTTCAGGTCGCGGTGCACGATCCCCGCGTCGTGGGCGGCCTGCAGCGCCGCCGCCACCTGCCGCGCGATCTCCACCGCGCGCCCCAGCCCCAGGCGCCCCTCGCGCTCCAGCAGCTCGGCCAGCGTGCACCCCGGCACGTACTCCATCGCCAAAAAGCGCGTCCCGTCGCCCGTGTCGCCGAAGTCGTAGACGGTGCATACGTTGGGATGGAGGATGCGCGAGACGTTGCGCACGCCGCGCTCGAAGCGCGCCGCGGCCTCGGCGTCTGACTCCAGCTGCGGGCGCAGCACCTTGATGGCGTCGCGCCGGCCGATGTGCAGGTGCTCGCCGAGATAGACGGCGCCCATCGCCCCCTCGCCCAGCTTCTGGACGATGCGGTAGCGCCCGGCCAGCACGGTGCCGACCCGCGACGTCGCCGCCGCCTCGCCGGCGGCGGGCGGCACGGGCGCGGTCACCGCCGCCCCCCGCGCGCGGCGCGGTCACTCACGGCCACACCCCTCGCCCTGCTCGCGGCGCTCCACGAAGCGCACCTGCCCCTCGTAGCGCGGCACGCGCACCAGCTGCACGGGAAAGACCGGGGTGGCGAAGGTGCGGCACCCCTGCGTGGTCAGCACGAGGACGGAGAGCACCTCGCGCATCTTCCCGTCGGCGCCGGGCTCCTTGCGCACCCCCACGCTGTCCACGCGGATGCGGTCGTTGGCGCTCATCCGCCCGGCGGCCACCGCCAGCACCATCTCCCTGCGGAAGTCCACCTGCGGCGGCGGAAGCGGCGCGCTCTGCCCGCGGGTGGCGTTGCGCCAGAGCGAGCCCAGCGCCGCGGCGTCGCGCACCACCAGCCGCAGCGAGTCGCGCACGCCGCCCGCGTCGTCGTCGTACACCACCGCCGCCTGGGGCACCGGCTTCAGCGCCGGCTTCCCCTTCCCGCACGCGGCGGAGATCGCGGCGGCGAAGAGGAAGAGGGGGATGAACAGCGGTCGGGGGATGGGGATGGAAGAAGGCCGGCTCATGAGACCATCCTCGAGACGCAGGAAAGGCCGCGGAGGAACGACGGATCGAAGACGGGAACGCCGCGGGCGAAGGTGACGTCGAGCACCAGCGGCTGCTGCGCGCCGGGAACGCGCCAGCGCACCAGCCAGTGCCCGTCGCCCGCGGCCTGCCACTGCCCCTGGGCGAACAGGCGGAAGGGGGCCCACCCCCCCGCCGCCTGGGCCACGACCACCTCGGCCCCGCCCACCAGGGCGGTGACCTGCGCGTCGCCCGCGCCGCCGTGCCACTCGAACGGCTCCGACGCGGCGAAGGTGCGGGTGAAGCGGCGGGTGCGCCCCTCGAAGGTCACCCCCACCTCGGGGATCTCGGGCGAGGTCTGCGGGCGCACGCGGAAGACGACCTCGGGCCCGGCGCCGGAGGGGTCGTACAGCGCGCCGGAGAAGTCGGTGGCCGCGCCCAGGAAGCGGCGGAAGGCCGCCGTCGGCGGCGGGTCCGCGCCCATCTTCGGCTCCCACCGCCGCCCCTGCCTCACCACCACGCCGGAGACGTTGCCCAGCAGCTCGACCAGCGCGCTGTTCCCCGGCTGGAACACCGCGGCCACGTCGTCGAGCTCCGCCTCGCGCCCGGCGGAGGGCGAGAAGGGATACAGGTCCGCCAGCGCGGCGAAGCCGCGGCAGAAATGCGCGGCGGCCGCGTTGGGGTCGGGCGGGGGGCGGCCGTCGGCGCCGAGGGTCGGCACCTCGCCCTTCGCCTTGTCGATCACCCCCTGCGCGTACTGGATGGGCGCGCGCAGCAGCGCCTGCACCGCCGTGGCCGAGCTCCCCGCCACGGCGTCGGTGCGGAACTCCTGCGCCAGCTTGCGCGCCTCGGCCTCGGCCGCGCCGGCGGCCGTTCCCGCGTCGTTCAGCGCCTGGCCCTTCTGCGCCAGCGGCGCGGTGACGGCCTGCTGCAGCGCCGAGCGCAGGTTCCCCAGCGCCAGCAGGTACCCGGCGGTGGCATCTCCCGCCACGCGGTCGGTGAGGGTGGGCGGCACGGCGGCGTGCACGGGCTGGAAGTGGACGCCCACCTGCGCCGAATCCACCGCCGTGTGCTTCGAGACCAGGGAGAGCAGCTGCAGGATCGGCGAGTTGTTCCCCGACAGCGGCTCCAGCCGCGCCACCGCGTCCTCCAGGCCGGCGAAGGGAAGGACGCGGCCGTTGCCGAGGAACGAGCGCCAGTGGCCCACGTAGTCTTCCAGGTAGCGCGCCTGCAGCTCGCGCTCGAGCCGGGCGCGGTCGCCGGGGGACACCGTCTGCGGACCCAGCACCCAGTCCTCGCGCTTCAGCAGCCGCTCCACGTCCCCCACATGCCCGCGCACGTAGGCCCACCCGTCGCGGGTGAAGGGCCCCGGCACCTCGTACAGGTCGGCCACCACGCGCCCGGCCAGCGGGAACTCGCGCCCGAAGCTCACGTTCTGCGAATGCGCGGCGGCCTCGGACAGGAGGATGCGGTAGATGGCGTCGGAGCGCGCGAACTTCCCCAGGAACTCGCGGCTGGCGGCCACGCGGCGGTCGTCGAGCGTGGGCTGGAAGGGATTCCCCCGCGGCAGCTCGGCGCCGAAGAAGGCGAACTGGCGCCGGGCCACCTCCAGGCGCGCGGCGTCGACCGCCGACGCGGGGGCCCAGTGGCGCGCCAGCACGGTGTCCATGAACTCGGCCGTGCCGTGCTGCGGGTGGCTGGTGGTGATGAGGTACGCCTTCAGGTCGTCGTAGGTGCGCGTGTACTCCGACGCCTCGTTCGGCTCGGCGGGGAGATTGTCGAGCGCGGCGACCAGGGCGGAGCGGGTGCGCGTCCACAGCTGCCGGTCGAAGGTGGCGAAGTACACCCGCCGCAGGTGCGGGAAGGCGTCGTCGCCGGCGAACAATCCCCAGGTCAGCCACAGCGGGGCCCCCTCGCGCGTGTAGCGCCCGATCGTCGCCGCGTCGCCGCGGAGCGCGTCCAGCCGGCGCAGCGCATTGAGCGAGGCCAGCGCGGCGGGGTCCACCGGCGCGGCCTGCGCCTCGCGCGCCGCCTCCACCGACCGGGCCAGGAGCCCGCGGTTCTTGCTCCACGAGACGGTGAAGCCCACCGCCGCCACCAGCGCCGCGGCAGCCACCGACACGGCGAGCGTCCGCCGCAGCGCGTTCACCCGCGTCCCCCCCGCCGTGGCCGCCATGGCCGCGCGGTCGCGCAGGATCACGTCGCCGAACACGCGCGGGCCGAACGCCCACTCGGCCACCTCGCGCAGGGAGCCGCGCGCCACGGGCGCCGGCTGGGGCGCCAGCAGGCTGCGCTGGCCGAACACGCCGGAGGCGCCCAGCGCCACCTGCCCCGGGCCGGGAGCGGGGCCCGCCGCGTCCGCCTCGTCGCCCGCGGACGCGAGGACGGTGCGCACGCCGGAGAAGTAGAAGCCGCGCAGGAACGGGCTCACGTGCAGCGGGCTGGGGCGGCACACCTCCACCAGGAAGTGCGTGGCCAGCTCGGAGACCTTGCGCAGCTCGCGCGGGAACTCGTACGCGCCGCCGCGCGCCTCCTCTCGCGCCTCGCGGGGGAGGAGGTCGAGCTGCGCCAGCGCCAGCGAGCGCTGCATCGCCCGCAGCGCCTCGCCCGCGCGGCGCGCGGCGAACTCGGCGTACAGCCCGGCGGCGGGCGCGTCGGCCAGGGGGAAGGTGGCGCCCAGCACCTCGCGCGCCTCGTCCCGGGTCATCCCCCGCACGTAGTCGGCGAAGTAGGGGATGCGGTCGGCGCGGGTGAAGAGCACGTAGACCGGGAGGCGCACGCCCAGCTCCTGCGCCAGGCCGGCCAGCCGCGCGCGGATGCGGCGCGCGGCCGCGGGAACGGCGTCGGCGGCGCCGGGGCGCAGCAGCTCGTCGCAGGCGAAGCAGACCACGGCCGCGCGCGGCGCCTGCGCGCCCCGCGCCAGCGCGGCGGCCAGACGGCTGGGCTGGAGGTGGCGCACCAGCCGGGCCCAGCGCCCGTCGTCGTCCACCACCCCCGCGCCCGGCTCCAGGAAGAGGGTGTCGCGCGCGTACCAGACGTTGATCCCCTGCGTGGGCACCACCGCGCCGCCGCGCTCCACCTCGCCTGCCAGCAGCTCGGGCTCGGTGCCGGAGTGGACGACGGTCGAGGTCTTGGCGCTCCCCGCGGGCCCCATCACCAGCACCACGGGAAGCGAGGCGATGCGCGACGAGCCCGCCAGCGCCGACGACGCCAGGCGCGCCTCTGCCGCGGCCATGGCCTCGGCGATCTCGTCGGGCGCGTCCGGCGCGGCGGGCATGCGGCGGCTGCGCGCGGCCACGTAGAGGAAGATGAGGACGGCGGCCGCGATCCCCAGCACCGCCAGCCCGCCGCGCACGATCCACAGGTCGCGCCCCGCCACCTTCAGCCAGCCGGCCGACCACACGGCGGCGGCGAAGACGAGGAGCACCGTGAGCGCGGCCAGCCAGGCCTTCTTCTGCTTCATCGCTGCGCTGCGGGTTGAAGGAATCTTGATCGGGTCCTGCGATTCAGTCGCCCATCGAATGTCCGTCCCGACGTCCTAAGTCCTAAGTCCTGAGTCCTAAGTCCTAAGTGCTGAGAAGCGCAGTCTCACCCCGGCCCGCCGGCCAGCCGCGCGATCTCGCGCACCCACGACGACAGGTTCAGGGTGGCGGCGACGTAGAGCACCACCGCCAGCACCGCCAGGGCCAGCGCGGCCAGCCAGAGGCGGCGCACCCACGGGTCGCGCGCGGCGGGGACGGCCTCGTCCACCGGCAGCGTCCACGCGGGCGACAGCGCGCCGCGCGGGCCGCGGACGCGCGCCACCTTCTCGCGCGCGGCGCGCAGCCGCGCGTCCAGGCTGCCGCGGTCGGCCACGGCGTAGCGCCCGCGGAAGCCCAGCAGCAGGCAGAGGATGAACACCTCCAGCACGTCGGCCGTCTCCTCCGAGTCCTGCCGCCCCAACAGCTCGTCCAGCCGGGTGAAGAAGGTCTCGCCGGCCATGTGGTCGCCGAACACCTCTTCCTGCAGCGACTGGCTGGCCCATCCCGCCAGCGCCGGCTCGCCCGAGTTCAGCACCGACTCGTCGATCAGCGCAATGCTGGCGAAGGTCGCCATCTCCAGCGACGAGCGGTCGTAGCCGGCGCGCGCGCCCTCGCGGTCGGCGGCGGCCAGCAGGTGCTTGATCTGCGCGCGGAAGGCGCCGGCGTCGGCCACGCGGCTGCGGTGGGCGCGCAGCCGCACGGCCGCGGTGAACACCTCCTGCAGCGCCATGGCCAGCTCGCCGCGGCGGGCGCGGGCGCCGGACGGGGCGGCGGTCGGTGCGGCCTGGATCGGGGGCTCGAGCGTGGTGACCATCGGCAGGATCAGGCGGGAGAATGAACGGACGGCGTACGGCGAAAGGGCCGCGAGTGCTCTTCGCGCCAGTCTACCGGGCCGGGAGATGCCGGTCATGGGCAGTTCTGCCCATTTGCCGCGCCTGGCGCGATCGGCCGTGCATTTCGAGATCGATCAAAAGCAGGTTTTCACACGGAGGGAACGGAGGAAACGGAGGACGGAGGGCAGTTCTCCCATTCCTCCGTTCCCTCCGTGTGATTCCTGTCGGTGGATTTTTCTGATACGCACGGCGATGAGCCCTACGCCTCGGTGACGATGGCCAGCTCCAACTCGGCGTCGGGGATGGCGGCGGGGGCGTAGACGCCGATCTCGCCGGATTCGGCGATCGACGCCCAGCAGGGGCCCTGCGGGCGGATGCGGAAGTAGTGCGTCCCCGGCCGCGGGCTGATGGCGCCCGGCGGCGCGCCCTCGTGCTCCAGCGGCAGCCCGGGGAAGGCCTCGCGCACCAGCCGCTCGATGTGCTTGGCCGAGCACACCTTCACCCGCTTGGGCACCTCGCCGATCACCACCGCCGCGCTGGCCGGCGAGCGCACGCCCAGGTACCAGTGCGCGCGCTCGAAGCAGCGGCGGTCGGCCACCTTTCCCGCGTGGTACCACTCGGCCGTGCGCTCCAGCGGCACCCGCACCCCGCGCGTGGGGATCACGATCTCCAGGTGGTCCAGGATGTGGCGCTCCAGCGCGCCGAAGCTGGCGTCCAGCGCGTCGTGGTCGTACAGCGGCAGCGTGCGCGGATCGGAGGTGAGCGAGAAGGTGCAGAGCGCGCCCGCCAGCCGCGACAGCTCGGCGAACAGCTGCTCGGGATGTGCGCCGCGGGCCTGGCGCAGGTGCTCGAGCGGCGCGCGGCTGGAGTGCAGCGCGTGCGCCAGCCACAGCCCCGCGGCCTCGTCGGGCCCCGCGGCGGCGACGCCGGCCGAGCCCGCGCGCAGGGCGCCGGCCTTGGCGTCCAGCATCTCCGTCAGCCGCGCGGCCAGCTCCAGCAGCCGCTCGCTGGCGCCGATCTGCAGGCAGGGCGGAACGTAGCCGGCGTCGTAGACGAAGTGCCCCGCCCCGTCGCGCCGCACGCGGGCGATCGGCAGCGCGACGCGCTCGCCGCCGTCCGGCGCGGCGTCGCCGGTCTCCAGCTCCAGGCGGAAGTTCTTGCGGCCGACGGTCACCGGCTGCTCGTCGCCGCCGGCGGTCTCGTCGGCCACGGGGCGCGTCTCGGCCAGCCAGCGCGCGCCGGCACGGGCGCCGTTCGCGCTCGCATCGGCCACCAGCGCGCGGCCGGGGAGCTCGCGCGGGAGGGTGAGGAGGACGCGGTGGCTCTCCTGCACCGGCGAGAAGAGCTCGCGGATGTCGAGCGGGTCGGGCGGTGGGTCGTCGGGAAAGCGGAAGGGGAGCCCGTCGGGCATGATGCCGCGGGCGTGGCGGAGGACCACGGTGCCGTTCAGCAGCGCCTCGCCGTCCATCTCCACCCCCGCCACGCCGTACGGCGCGAAGAACAGCTGCCGCAGGGTGAACGCGGCCAGCCCCTCGAACCAGCGGCTCTGCGCCTGGAAGTGGTGCTGCGACAGGTGCATCCCCTCGCTCCACACCACCCGCGCGGGAATCGTCATCGCGCGCTCCCCTGACGTGCGTCCATCCCCATCCTCCTGGAGTGCCTGGCTTCGGTCGTGTCCTTGGCGCCCTCCGGCGTCATCCTGAGGGAGGCGCCGCGCCGAAGGCTCGTCCACACAGGTCTCTCGCGCCGACCGAAGGATCTACTCGCCCACGCGACTGGCTGCTCCGTCGAGCGGACGTCCAGCCCGCCCTGCAAGATCCTTCGGGCGCGCTGGGTATCACGTGCACGCGGCTTCGGTGCGCCGCGCCCTCAGGATGACACCCGACGGGTGTCCCGCGGCCTCACTTCAGCGCGAACCAGAGCACCAGCACAACCGCCAGCACGACCACCACGACCAGGGCGATCAGCAGTGCGGTGCCGGAGCCGGCTTTTCCGCCCGCCGGGAGAGGCGGAGCCGGCGCCGGCGCCACGGCCGGCGCGGGATACGCGGGCGGCGGCGCGGCGAACGCGGGCGGAAGCGGAGGCAGCGGCATCGCGGGCACGTCGGCGGGGACGGCGGACGGCACGGGGTCGAGCGGCTCCGACGTGGCGTACAGCCGGTCGAGGTAGCTGTCGCTGCGCGGCGTGGCCGGACGCGCGAACGACAGCGGCGGCTCGCGCGGAGGGTCGTCGTACGGGAACGGATCGGGCGGCGGCGCGGGCCGCGGCGCGCCGAGCGGCTCCGCCGTCTCCGGCAGCTCCAGCCGCCGGAAGAGCCGGCTGAAGTCGCCGCCCGCGGGCGCGCCCGTCACCGGCGCCGGCCACGGCCCCGGCACCGGCGCGGGCGGCGGGGATTCGGCGACCACGGGCCGCGGCGCGGGCACGTCCATCACGAACAGCTCAGGCGGTTCGATCACCGGCGGCACGGGCTCGTCGACCACGACCGGCGCGGTCTCGTCGATGACCGGTGGCGCGAGATCGATCGCCGGCTCCGGCGCTGCGGCGATCGCCGGCGGCGGATCGGGCTCCGCGACGGGCGGCGGCTCGATGGTCGCCTCGGGCGATGCGGCTTCCATCGCCAGGAACTGTTTCGTGAACTCGCCCGGCGGACGCGCGGGCGGCGCAGCGTCGGCGCTCGCGGGGGATGGATCCGCGGGCGGCGTGGATTCGGTCTTCGGCGCCGCCTCGGACGCCGATGCGGCCGCGGTCAGGTCGCCCAGGCGGAAGAGGCGGGTGAACTCGCCCATCGGCCGCTCGGCGGGCGGCTCCCCCTCCGTCGTTGCAGGGGATTCGGGGAGGGGCGATCCGGGGGATTCGGGGCTCGTCATCTCACCCGTCCTGCGGAAGGAGGATCACCAGGTCCATCTCCGGCTGCGGGAAGTCGGAGGAAGGCGCGTACACGGCCAGGTTCCGCGCCTTGCGCACCGTCTCCCACTCGGCCCCGGCGCGGTCGAGCAGGAAGTAGCTCCACCCCAGCTTGGCGGGGAGGAGGGACGGAGGCTGCGGCGCGTGGCGAATCGCCATCCCCGGCAGGGCGCGGCGGATCAGCCCTTCGATCTTGTCCGCCGAGCTGACCTTGAGCAGCTGTGGCGCCTTCTTCAGCAGCTCGGCCGTCTTCATCTCCGCCTTTATCCCCAGGTACATCTCCGGCGCCGCCAGCCAGCGGTCCTGCTCCAGGGCGGCGGCGTACACCATCGGCCCGCTGGCCTTCAGCGGCAGGGTGACGGCGTTCTCGGGGACCGCCGTCTCCAGCAGCCCGCGCAGCAGCTCGTCGAGCCGGGTGAAGCAATCCCCCAGCTCCGCGTGGTCGTACGCGGGGAGGTCGCGCGGGTGCACGGTGGGCGAGAAGGCGGTCAGCGCGCCGGCCAGCGCCAGCATGGCGCTCCACAGCTCGCCCGGGTGGCCGCGGCGCACCTCCAGCAGGTGGCGGAAGCGGGGGAGATGGGTGTTGACGGAGTAGAGGAGCCAGAAGTGCGCGGCGTCGGCGCGCCCGAAGTCCGCCAGCCCCTGGTTGCGCTGCCGCCGCGTGGCCGAGAGCGCGCCGCCCCGCGCCGCCAGCAGCTCCACCAGGCGCCGGGCGATGCTCGTCAGGTAGCCGCTCGCCGACAGGTCCAGCAGCGGGGGGACGAAGCGGGGGTCGAGCCCCCAGGTGCCCGTCGCCGCGCACACTACGCGGGCGGCGCGGAGCACTGAGTGCCCGGCCAGCGACTCGCCCGAGGCCAGCAGCCGCACGTTCTGCCGGGCGAGCTGGATGGGCTTCTCGCCCGCGCCGGTGTTCTCGTCCGCGCGCGTGGCCACCTCGGCGCTGTAGCGCGCGGCCGCGTCGCCGCCGGCGAGGGAGACGTTGCTGCCGCCCGGCCGGTGCTCGGGGATGGCCAGATGGAGATCGAGCCACTGCGCGTCCGGCTGCCACGCGCCGTCCAGCGGCCGCGGCGGCGGAAGCGGCCCCCCGGCGGGAAGGTCGAACGGCGTGCCGTCGGGGAAGAGCCCCGCGGCGGCGGTAAGCGCCAGGGTGCCGCCGGCCAGCGCCTCGGGGTCGATCTCCAGCCGCCCGAAGCCCCAGGGAAAGAAGCTCAGCGCGGAGAGCTGGAAGCCGACCAGGTCTTCCAGGAAGCGGTCCTGCGCCTGCAGGTGCTGGGGGGTCAGCAGCGTGCCCCGGGTCCACAGCACCTTCTGCATCTGCCGCATGGCGGGTCCGGTGGAGGATTCGAGTGGAGTCCTGGGGCCTGAGTCCTGAGTCCCGAGTCCTGATTACCACGTCCGGGGTGAAGCATTGGGTGCGTCCGACGAATCTCGTGCTGACGCGGTGATAGATCCTTCGGCCTGCAAGCTCTTGCGCGGACGCTGATTACGGTCTGGCCGGCTTCGGGATGACGTCAGCGTGGGATTGGACCGGGTACATCTACCACCTTCGGGGAGCGCTGCTGCAGGATGATCTCGGGCGGGCCGGGCTGCAGCGTGAGCGCCGTGGTCCGGCCGCGCTGCAGCCGCACCAGCGCGCGCGCGCCGAAGACACCGCGCCCGTTGGCGTAGAGCAGGCACTTCACCAGGATCTCCTCGGCCCGGGCGCCCAGCAGGAAGCTGAACTGCATGCGGATGGAGGACCCGTCGCCGGCCACCGCGTAGGTGGTGTCGCGGACGCTGTCGTAGACGAACACCGTCCGCGAGCCCTCGGTCACCGTCTTCCCGAACAGCAGCCACACGCGCAGCGACGAGACGCTGTCGAACACGGCCCGCGCGTTCTGCGGCGCCGCGGCCTCGGCGGGCGGCGCCACCGTCATCGCCAGCGACGCGGGCGCCTCCGCCGGCGGGGCCAGGAGGTCGCCGCACCCGGCCGCCGCCAGCGCGATCAGCGCCGCCGCCATCGCCCCCGCCGCCGCGAGGCGGCGGCGCCGCGCACGCATCGCCGCGCGTGCCGGCATCTCCATCCCCGCATCTCCCCGACTGCCGGTGGCGGCGATCATCTCGGGCTTTCTCACGGGACGGGGGTGACGGTGATCTCGGCGACGACCTTGCGGCCGCGCCACAGGCGCACGGTGGTGTCGGCGGCGAACACGGCCTCGCCCTGGCGGCGCAGCTGCACCACCAGGCCCAGGTCCTCGGGGTCGCTGTCCAGCAGCACCTCGAAGGTACGGCGGATCTCTCCGCCCGACGGGGTGACGGCGACCGTGCCCTCCACCACCACCGCCGGCCCGCGGGTGACGCGCGCGTACACCGCGTCGACCTGGTCGTAGAGCGAGTCCAGCGCGCTCGCCATCACCCGTCCCGAGGGGTGGATGGAGAGGACCAGCGGCGCGGGCTCCGCGGCGGGCGCCGCCAGGAAGTCGCCGCACGCAGCGGCGGCGAGGAGCGCCGCCGCGGGCGCGACGCGCGTCCAGCCCCGCGCGCGCATCACCGCCTCCCGCGGCGCAGGGTGAGGGCGAGCTCGGCGCCGGTGAAGCGGCTGCGCATGTCGCCGATCACCAGCACCTCGCCCATCCGCATCCGCGCGGAGGGGACCAGCGTGGCCCCCATCGCGGGCACCTCGGCGGCCAGGCCGGCGGCCACGCCGTAGCCCTGCCCCACCCCATCGGCGCTGTGGAAGATCCGCCCGTCGGCGGAGGGGAGGATCGCCCCTCGGTCGACGGGGATGCGCAGCGCGAGCCCGAGGAGCCCCAGGTTCTGCGCGGGAAGGTCCTGCGACGGGAGGGTCAGCCCCGCGCCGCCCTCGCGGTGCAGGAGGCCGGCGTACACCGCGCCCCCCACGCGCCCCTCGCCCGCGAAGGCGTACGACGCGGTCAGGTGATAGCGGTCGCCGGCGCGGTACAGGTTGGCGCCGGCCAGGCCGTCGTGCGCGTAGCGGTGCATCCCCCCCTGCAGCGCGGCCCGCCCCCCGCCCGACGTGTGGTCGAGGGTGACCACCAGGTACGTCTCGTCGCCCGGGCGGTAGGCGCCGCCGCCGTCGAAGGCGCGGTACTCGCGCCCGGCGCGGTAGCCGCCGCTCACCGCCACGCCGAAGCCGCCGAAGCGCGGCGACAGCTCCACGCCCGCGCCGCCCAGCGTGCCGCTTCCCCAGTGGGAGATGGCGAAGGGGAGGAGGTCCGAGGCCACCACCGCGGCCACCTGCAGCTCGTCGCCCGTCAGCCGCTGCTTGCCGGTGGGGACGACCAGCGTGCCGGTCACCGTCATCCAGTCGCCCACGACGGGGACGGCCACGCGCAGCTCCGCGTCGGTGGGCCCGTCGAGCGACGCCTCGCTCCCGTCCGCGCGCACCATCCGCGCGGATGCCCACGCGCCGCTGAGGGTGAGCCGCGCGCGCCCGGCGATCCGCGTCTCCGCGGCCAGGGGGACGGTCAGCAGCGAGACGCGCTCGATCCCCGTCCGCTCCGGCGCGGCGAAGGAATAGCTCTCGAATCGCGCCCCGGCGGCCGCCGTCCACGGCATCGCCTCTCCCTCCTGCGCCGCGGCCGCCGAAGCGACCGGGAGGGCCAGGAGGGCGAGGGCGATGCCGCGCCGCATCTTCCGATCAATCCTCTCCATGATCACCTGCCTGCATGAACTTCGGGTGCATCGCCAACGGGAATGCGGCGCGTGCGTTCAGGGACGGGGGAAGACGAGCTCGATGGTGGCGGTCTGGCCGCGGAAGCCTTCCTGCCCCAGCGCCTCGGTGGCGGCGTCGCGGCCGCCGGGCGCGGGGACGAGGGACTGCACGGCGGCGATCCACATCGCGTTGCGCTCGGCGCGCGCCTGCGCCGCGATCTCCTCCGTGGTCACCCCGGACGCGCGCGCCGCGGCGGCCGCCTGGCGCGCCTTCGCCCGCGCCATGGCGAAGCCGGGATCCAGCCGCGCCGCCTCCAGGAAGTGGCGCACCGCCTCGGCGAAGTCGCCCTCGTCGGCGGACTGCAGCCCGCGCCCGAAGGCGAGCGCGGCCTGCAGGTTCTCCGTCGGCCGCACGAGAACGCGGGCGCGCTCCTCGTCCGTCAGCCGCACGCCCAGCCGGCCGTAGATGTCGACCGCCAGCTCCTTCTCCATCCCGAACAGCCCGGCCAGCGCGCCGCTGCGGGCGGCGACGGCGGCGCCGGTGTCGCCCAGCACGCGGTCGACCTTGGCCACCGCGGCGTCGAGGCGGAGCGCCGCCTGGCTCCCCGCCACGCGCCCCTGCACCACGCTGGCGGCGCCCAGGAGGCGGCCGCTCCGCGCCGCCGTGGCCGGGTCCACCGCGCCGCTTTCGGCCAGCTTCAGCTCGTCGGCCAGCGCCTGCACGCGCACCCGCTCCAGCACCCGCAGCCGGTCGGTCTGCGACAGGTCGGTGGCCAGGAACTCGGCCAGCGCGCGGTCCAGCGGGCGCAGCGCCGGGTCGTCGGCGGTGACCAGGAAGGGGAAGACGGCCACGGTGCCGGGCTGCGGCGGCGTCTGCGCCAGCGCGGCCTCGCGCGCCAGGAGCGCGCGGACGGCGTCGTGCATCTCGCACCGCTCGAGCCCGGCCAGCCGCCCACGCACCCGCGTCTTCAGCGCCTGCGAGCCGCCGGGGGCGCGCAGGAACCGCTCGTACTGCGCCCGCGCGCAGGCCGCGTCGCCCTGGTCCTCGCAGGTCAGGCCCAGGAAGAGCGCGGCCTCGCCGTCGCGCGGCGCGCGCTGCGACGCGCCCTCCAGCACGCGCCGCGCGGCGTCCAGCCGCCCGGCGTCGCGGTACGCCTCGCCCAGCCGGACGGTGGCCCGCACGTCCGCCGGATCACGCGCCGCGCGGGCCTCCAGCGCAGCCACCCCCGCCGGCGACAGCCCGGCCGCCGGCGGCTGCGCGCACGCCGCCAGCGCCGCGGCCAGCGCTGCGGCGGCGGCAAGCGACAGGCGGCGAGTGTCCGGCCGGGTGATCCGGCGCGCGAAGACGGAATGGAGCGGCACGAGGGCGATCTCCAAGGCGGGAAGGACCGCGGGGCGGCGCCGAACGCGTGCGATCGACGCCGGACTCAAGGGGTGGTGCGATCAAAATCACCATCGGGCCGGCGCCATGGGCCGACCCTGCATCCACGCTAAACCCGGAAGAAGGCCGTCGCATGGGCAGATCTGCCCATATCGATCATCCAGGAAAGAAGAATCTCACAGGGGCACAGAGTGAGGGAGGCACGGAGAACCCATCGCGGTCCTCCATGCCTCCGTGGCGATCGACTTTCTGGTAGACCGACGGGATGATGATGTTCTGTGCGCTGACACCTCGCCGACGTCATCCCGAGGCCGGCCAGACCGTAATCAGCGTCTCACAAGAGCATGCAGGCCGATGGATCTATCGCCGGCCCAGCACGCGATCCGGGGAGACGCGCCGATTCTTCACCGGATCAAACGCCAAGGACGCGGCTCTGGCGGTCGCCGCGCGCGCGGACCTCGAACAGTGCGTTGCCGGGGTAGCGCAGGGCGATCTCCAGCGCCGCCGCGGCGCGCTTGCGCTGCGTTCCCGTCCGCAGCGCATGGAGCAGCCCCGGCTGGTCGACCGGCGCGCCCAGCAGGTACCGGGTCCCCGCGGCGAAGCGACCTTGGTTCCGCGCCCACCACCCGGCGACGCGCTCCGGGTCGGGCCACGGCAGGTCCTCGTCGGCGTCCATCGCCACGTCCTCGTCCTCGGGATCGTCGCTCGGACCTGCCTCGAAGCCCTCCGGCGGCTTGCGGTCGAGGTTCTCGTACGCCAGGTCTGCCCCGGTGATGGCGCTGAACGCCTCGCCGGCGGGGCGTGCGAGCGCCTCGTCGGCCATCCGCTCCAGCAGCCACGGCACCAGCGCGGGATCGGCCGCGGCGCCCGCGGCGATGACGGCGAGGCGATGCGCGTCCTGCGCGACGAGCCAGCGCCACCACCCCAGCGCCTGCGCCAGAGGCAGCGCGCGCGCGACCAGGTCCGCCGCCGCCTCCGCGCGCGCGCCGCCGGGGACGGCGAACGTCGCCGCCGTCCGCGCGGAGATCTCTCGGTCGCCCAGCAGCACGCCGGCCCAGGCGGCCCAGAAGCGGCACCCCTCGTCGCCGTCCTCCAGCGCCGCGGCGACGTCGAAGCGCAGGTCCGTGCGGCCCAGCTCGCCGGCGGCACGCAGCGCCCGCGAGCGCACCACCGGCTCGGGGTGCCGCACCAGCTCCGCCAGCCGCCGCCCCGGGTCCGCGCGGTGCACCGCGGACGCGCCCACGCCCATCCGGATGCGCACCGGGTGCTCGGAGGCCAGGAGATGCAGGACGTGCGGCTGCGCCTGGTCCCACCCCATCCACCCCAGCGCGGAGATCACACCGCGCGCCAGCTCGGGGGACTGGTCGGCCACGGCGAGCACCTCCTCGATCCGCAGCGGGTCGCCCGACTCGAAGGCGAGCGACGCGCCGGCGAACACCTCGCCCGCCTCCTCCCACGCCAGCTCGGCCTTGCACACCTCCCACCCCGCCTCCCCCGCGATGCGCAGGCCGTCGAGGTGGGCCTCCACGCGGCCGTCGAGCTCCGCCAGGTCGCGGAGCGAGTAGTTGCGCTGCGACACGGCGCGCGCGCGGAGGAGCCACAAAAAGGCGGCCTCTTCTGCGTATTGGAGGACGATGTGGGGAATGACGTAGCTCATCTGCACCGTGCCTCAGGAAGGCGCCGCGCCGAGCGGCTGCTCGAGCAACCCCCATCTCGCCAGCACCGGCAGCGTTCCATCCACGAGCTCGTCGCCGAACGCCCGCCAGAGATGGCGCTGCGAGCGAGTCCCGTCCAGCGCGCGGACCATCTCCATCGCCGCCGGATCGAACGGGAGCGGCAGATGATACGGCGTAGTCAGCACCTCGCGATGCGCCGCTTCGAACCGGGCGAGCGCGTGGGCACGCGGATGCTCCGGAATACCGCGATCGTACGCGGGTTCGCGTAGCCGTAACTCGACCTGTCCGGCCTCGAAGAGCGTCGTCAGCTCCTCCGCGAGTTGGGCGGGCGTCCCCCGTCCCATCCCTATCCCGTGCTCGGCAAGGAGCCGCTCGGCACAAGCGTGCAGCTCGCCCAGCGGCACCCCAGCCGGCCACTGTGCCGCCAATAGCACCACCGCCGCCTTGGTGATCGCCGAGTCCAGCGTCACCACGGGTCCGCCCTGCCCGTCGAACGATTCGATCACGCCTTCCGTGAGGTCGAACGGGTCGGACCGCGCGCCGAGCGAGGTGGCGAGGTGGACCTCGTCGAGGATCACCGAACGGGAACCCGGCTCGCGTGGAGCGTCCGCGCGGCAGAGGATCGATTGGCGGAAATAGCGGTCGCCGAGCAGATCCGCGGCTTCCTCCCGCTCGACGGGATCCAGCTCCCGCCGGGCGAGCGCCGAACTGATCGCGGAGGGCACGTGCCCCTCCCAGCGGCAGAACTGGGCGTCGCCCACATAGTCCAGTCCGTGCCCGCACGCCTGCTCCACGAACTCGCCCAGCCAGAACCCGTCGTTCACCTCCGCGAGGTGCTCGTGGAAGACGTACCCCGGCTTCGCGTCGCGTACCCGCTCCATCTCGTCGGCCAGCAGGACCGCGTGGGCATAGTCGCGGGACGGCAGATCCTCCAGTAGCTCGGCGGCGAGCGCGATTGCCCTCGCCGCCTTCTCCTCGACGGGCGCGTCGCGGACGGCGCGGGAGCGCAGCAGCGTCTCGCGCACCATGCGGCGGGTGGCCCAACCCGGTTGCGCGTTGTAGGAGACGTAGGCCAGCCCGGCAGGCGCCAGGCACCGCCGGCAGAGGCCGAGGATCGCGGCCCGCGCATCCTCCGGCACCCAGGAGTAGAGCCCGTGAGCCACCATGTAGTCGCATTCGCCGATCTCGCCCGGATCGACGTCGCGAACGTCATTGCGGATGAGGCGGACGTTGGCGAGCCCGAGGCAGCGGACGCCCATGCAGGCCCGCTCCAGCTCCGCCGCCGATGCGTCGACACCGACGAATGCCGATTCCCGGTCGTAGAAGGCCAGGGCCAGCAGATTGGCACCGTCACCGCACCCCAGCTCCGCCAGGCGATAGCGCCGGAGTGGCGGACGCGGGCCGCCGTGCCAGCGGGAGCAAAGCGCCAGGTGCGCGGGCGCGGTGTTGGCGACCACGGTTCCCAGGTACGGGACGACGTCGTATGCCGACCTTCCGGGTTTCACGGGATTCTGTTGCGGGGCATGGCCACTCCCTGGCCGATGATCCAGACGCATGTGTGCCGGGTGGTGCATCGAGTCGGCAGCGGCTTCCAAGTTCACGAGCGCGGATCGCTACAGCGAGCCAGACGGAGTCGCTAGCACATCCGCAATCGCGTAATGCCGGCCTCCGAGCGATGCAGCCGGATCAGCAGGTTCGTCAGGACACCGTAGGCTGCGTCGTGCATTCCCTGGTCGCGGATGGAGAAATTCAGCTCGTCGAGAATGATCTCGGGATCGTCCTCGGGCAAAAGGTCCAGCCTTTCCCGCAACGGGCCCGGATGGCGAAACCCTCCGAGCGCCCCCACCATCGACCAGATCCGGAGCATGTCGGAGACCGGCCCATGCTGCTGGACCGGAAGATCGTCAGCAAAGGAGATCGTGATCGTGACGTTCCGGTGCTCGCGCAGGTCGTCGATCTCGAAAGGGGCTTGCCGATAGACCTCGGGAAAGTCGTCGGGCGCATAGGCCTCCGGGGCCGTGTGACCCGCCGTATGTAACCATGCGCGCGTGACCTGCAGACCGGTGGCGAAGACGAGGTTGGCGAGGATCACGAGCGACCGGGGGTCGACGCACAACGCGTCGAAGCGCCAGATCGAGCGGGGGCCGCGCGAGACGGGCTCGTCCTGGTTCCCGAGCACCGCGGTGGTGCCGTCGGGCGGCAGATCGGCTCCCCCCAGGCCCCCGAGCTTGCCCAGGGCTGCATACCAGGCTACCACGCAGCGGAGCTGGTCGAAGCCCAGCTCGGCGATCGGGGGAGCCAGGTCGATGCCGAGCTCGGCTGAAGCTCCGCTCGCCGGATCACCGGTGACGGTCACCGGGAAGGGGAGGCCTCGAATTTCCATCGGTCGAACCGGCTCAGCCAGTCGTTTGAGGTTTCGGCTGGAACACTGAAAAGATTGTGAGAAAACCACCGCTGGAGGCGAATCTCGGAGATCGCTCGGTTCACCGCCGCCAGCGGCCGCACGTCTGCCTCCTGTCGGTTGACATCGCCAACCGGCGGCCGATCTCCCGCCTTCAACAACACACCACCCCTCAGCGGAGAGATCTCGACGAGCCCGTCCACCGCGGCTTCGAGCGCGTCCTGGCCGCCCACCAGGCCTAGGAGCTCGGCGTCGAGAAACGTCAGCCACCCGGCCGACTTCAGCTTCTTCACCGCATAGTCTTCCTGCGTCCGATGGCGAACCAGCAGCCCGTGGAAGCGAAGCGCGGCCCGAAGCATCGCCGGCATCGCAACCATCTCGCACTCGCGGCCCCACGGCAGGTCGAACCCATACCCGGCCACCGCGCCCCAGAACGGAACGTCGGTGACCAGCTCACGAAACAGCTCGATCGTCCCGGAGATGCGATGCTCGTCCGCGAACTCCAGGGGCAAGGCGATGTGGACTCTGTCGTTGATCGTCGCGTGCTTCGAGCCGAGGTGAAGCTCGAGGGAGTACCCACCCACGTCGAACTCGGGCGCATCCTTGATCATGTAGAACCGGCCTCGCTGCTCCAGTTCGGCCAGCGTCTTCCTGATGCGCCGCAGGCTGGGCGCATCCACCTTCCGGTACTCCCTCGAATTGTTCCCCAACTGGTATAGCTGGGTCCCTTCCGGCAACAGGCCGAGGAACCGGTCGAGGATCGATTCGCCGTGTGCTGCCAGCCTCGCTCCCTCCCCGTAGAACTCCATCGCCACGGCCGGGCGCAGCACCGTCCAGCTGCGGCCCAGTTCCGCATACTCGGCCCACACGTCAGTCCAGCTCACCTTTGTCCCTCCGCTAAGGGCTGATGACGATCGCTTCGCCGTTCCCGGTCCCATATCCCAGACCATCATAGCTCCCCTGCTGTCTGGGGCTCATCGAGGTGTTGGCCCCCCCTCTCGAGGTTCCCTTTCCCGACGGGTGCCCCTCGGGGCAGGGA
This sequence comes from Longimicrobium sp., assembly GCA_036377595.1. Classification (NCBI taxonomy): domain Bacteria; kingdom Pseudomonadati; phylum Gemmatimonadota; class Longimicrobiia; order Longimicrobiales; family Longimicrobiaceae; genus Longimicrobium; species Longimicrobium sp. Next base: position 65,378 of record DASUYB010000150.1, read on the forward strand.
AACTTGAAATCCACGAATGTCTTGGATCCATCCGCGTTGAGGATGGCCGCGTCCGGATAGCAGTTGCCGCTGAGCGCGGCGAAGGCTTCGCGAACGGCGCTGCCACCAGCCTTGAAGGCCGCGCCCAGATCGGGCCGGGGTGCGCCGGTCGGCTGCGGCGCCGGGAAGGTGCCATCGGCATTCGCTACGGGCCGATTGTTCTGATCCAGGCTCGGTCGGCGATAGCCCTGCTCGCCCTCGATCGGGGGATCGCCGTTCTCGGGATTGGCGGCACGGTGTTCCTGGATCTTCTTCTCGCAACAGGCATGCTTCTCCGTGCCCAGCGCCGTGCAGGACTTCTTCTGACCCTTCTTCGGCCCGTCCTCGTGCGTGGGCGAAACGGAGCCGTCGCACGACTTCGCGATCTCCGCCAGCACCGCTCTGGCCCGGGAGGAATCCTGGCGCACCCCCTGCAAGGTCGCACCGGTGTTCGGCGGGCTGCCAGTCGGGCCGCAGTTGTTCAGCATCGGCTCGCCGAGGAGGTGGACGCTCTTGCCCTCGATCTTCACGTCCAGCGAGCCGAAGGTGATGAACTTGGCCGGTCCGTGAGTGTTGGCGGAGATCAGCCCGCCACCGGTGCCCTTGCTCGCCAGGTCGCCCATGCTTTCGAACATCGCGCCACGGATGGCGACGGTGTTCCCCTCGATCGTCACATCCTTCGAGTAACCCTGGGGCGAGCTGCCGGACTTGGCGATGTTGGGAAGGGGAGAGGGTACGAACGGAGCCGGGGGGCCCGGCATCTTGCAGACATTGGGAGTGGTGGCCTTGGCGGTGCCGCGGCTGCCCGTGGTGACGGGGGTCTTGGGCGGATTGATTCCCACGGTGGACATCGGTCCCCGTCATGTCGCAGCTGTGGTCTCGAGCAGGGCGGCCGCGCGCAGGCCGCCCTCCGAGCTCGCCCACAGCATAGTCCGTGAAGCCTTCGCGTAGCCGCGCTCGGCGGCCTGGCAGGCGAGCATGACGAACAGCGGGCCCGACGCGGCTCCCAGATCGCCCCACAGGTCGGCGGGAGAGCGATACGCGGTCGGGTCGGCGATGTATCTGCCGAGGCGCAGGCAGGCGAACCCCCACTCCTCGCCGCGGTAGCGCTCGCCGTTGAGGTCGCAGATCACCTCGCCCACCGTCTCCGTCGGTGGGGCCAAGCGTGCCGCGGCGGCCCGGACCGCGGCGGTCAGCCCCTCACCCAGGCAGACGTCCTCGGTCTTGATGAGCTTCGTCTCCCTCGCGACCGCCGCGGCGAGCACTCGCACCCGGGCGCGCAACCCACCACGCTCACGGGCGGGCTCCCCCATCAGCAGGCAGAACCCGGCGCCCTCGCCCGGCACGAACGCCGAGCGCGCGTCCGCACCCGCAAGCTGCCGGTTGTCGTCGAGCCATTCCATGGTGTCGGGGTGGAAATAGCTCTCCACTCCCCCCACCAGGCACGCCTCGATCGCCCCACTCCGGATCTGCTCCAGGGCGGAAGCCAGCACCAGCAGGCCGGCGGCATGCCCCTCGGTGGAGACCCTCACCTCGGAGATGTTGGCGGGCAGTCTTTCGATCCGGACGATCCCGGCGGCCACCGCCTGCGCGTCGTCCTCGCCGAACCCCGGCCGGGGCTCTGGCAACGCCAGGTAGAGGGGAAGCCGGGGACGGAAACCCGCTTCGCAGAGCGGCGCGCACGCCTCGCGAAGCGCGCTCTCCGTCAGCGCCAGGAAGCGGTCAGGACCGAAGAGCCCCGGGTCGATCACCGCGTCGATCGCCCCGGGCATCGGGTCGCCCAGGTGGTCGACCATGAACGGGTGCCTGCCCATCCCGCTGATCCCCGCGCGGAGCGCGGCCGCGCTGGCCGGAGCGTGCAGCCCCACCGGCGTCCGGGCGCCGGCGGCCACGACGTGGACGGGGCCGTACATCACCGGTACGGCTTCTCGCGGACGACGGTCTCGTCCAGGTAGTCGGGGTCGCGGCGCACCTGCAGCGCGCTCGTCCACACCATGATCACGCGCGGGTGGTCGGGCTCGATGACCACCGTGGAGAGCCGGCCGCGATGCTCCTCGGTGCGCGTGCCCGTGCGCGTGCTGAAAGCGGTGCGGAAGGTGAGGTACACCTTCGGCAGAACGAAGCGGAGATGCCCCCCGGGAGTGAGGTTGGCCAGCTCGATCAGTTCGCCGCCGTGCAGCCAGGTGGCGGGGCGCTGGTCGGGGGGAGAGCAGAGGAGCGATCGGGGATCCCAGTCCTCCGGAAGGAGCGGCATGCGCCCCTCCTCCCAAGCTTGGTCGTACGTCCCCTGCAGTTCCCTGCGCGGCGACCAGAAGCTGTCGATGGCGCCGAAGCCGGCCGGGCCGCCCTCCAGGCCGCCGCCGGGATACTCGAAAACGGGCGCGGGATCGCCGATCCGGCTGCCGATCCCCGTACCTACGGGGTTGCGGGTGTCCAGGCGGTGGTTGCGGGGGTCCGGGTCCGCGTGGTCATATCCTCCGTAGGCGCGCTCCCAGGTGATCGGCACCTGCGCCACGGGGAGCGGTTCCGAGGGCACGCCGCCGAGCGGTCCGTCCACCCAGGTGCGGTCACCGACCACGCGGATGACCTTGGTGAGCGGACCGATGCGGAGTCCGGCCATGAAGTGGGTGCTCGGCCGCCCGCCGGGAGCGTACGCCGTGGCGTTCAGCACCATGTCCGTCGTGGGCTTGGGCGCCACCAAGTCGGCGTCGTAGCACAGGCTCGACATTCCCGGCTCGCCGCTGTACTCGGGCGCCAGCAGCGGGTCGAGCTGCTCCTCGGCTACCGCCAGGCTGCCGTCGGGACGGATTTCGAACGTCGCCTTGACCGCCACGATCCACTCGTGCAGGCCGTCCTTGTCGCGTCCCCAGGAACCGTCGGCCCGGTAGGGCGTTTCGCTGCTCACCGCCCACATCGCGGCGCCTCCTCGGCGGCCGGGGCGTACCGTGCGCCGCCGGCCTGGTCAGTTGATCTGGACGGAGCCGCCCTTGATCCGGTTCACCCCGGTGGAGCGGCTCAGGAGGTAGGACCCGCGGATCAGGATCTTCCCAGCGCGGGTGAGGGTGATGCTGGCATCGCCGCAGCGCAGCACGATCTCGCGGTCCGCGCTCACGGTGACGCGCTCCCCGTCCGCCGTGATCGCGGCGTGCGGCCACGCACTCTCCCCATGGGCGGCGGGGCGATGGAGGAGACCGAGGACGATCGGCCGCGCCGCTTCTCCCCGCTCGAAGGACAGGGCCACTTCGCGCCCCACGTCGCCCGCGCCGATCGCCACCGTCGAGCACGCGGGCATCGGGGCGCCGGACGGGTTCGCGGGATAGTCGACCCACACGCCCTCCGCAGCCGAGACGGACGTCACGCGCCCGATCACGATCCCCGCGACCGAAGGCTGCGGCGGCCGGCGGCGAGCCTCCGTCTCCTCCATGGCCGCGGTGAGAACGGCGCCGCCGGCCTCGTCCCCCGCGCCCGCCGGGTCGCCGCCCCGCTGCTCGTCCGTGCTCTCGAACCGGGTGATCTCCAGCGTCACGACGTCGTGGTTCACCGCCATCTGCTCCTCCGTCAGTTCGCCAGCACGTTCTGCCCCTTCAGGACCACGTCGCCCGACGCCTTCACGTTGATCTTCCCCGAGCCCTCGACCTTGATGTCCTTGCCCTTGAGGGTGATGGTGCCGTCCTTCTTCATCACGATGCTGGCGTCGCCCGTCTTGATGGTGACCTCGTCGCCGGCGTCGATCACCAGCTTCTTGGCCACGGTCAGCGAGTCGTCCTTTCCCACCTTCGTGGTGCGGCCGCCGTCGATGGTATTCCCCTGGTCGCGGCTCACCGACACGGTGTGACCGCCGGTGATCGAGGTGGTCTGGCCGGCTCCCACGGTGAGGGCTCGGGCCCCGATGACGGTGACCTCCTGCGCCACGCCGACGTTGACGGACTCGTTCACCACCACGGTGCGGGTGCGGCTCCCCGTCACCGTCAGCGTCTCGTCGGCGCCCACGGTTTCCGTCCGGGTACCGGTGACGGCGATCTGCTCGTTGCCGCCCACGCTCTCGGTGCGGTTGCCGGTGATGCTGATCTGCTCGTTCCCCCCCACGCTCTCCGTGCGGTTCACCGTGATGGAGACCGTCTCGTTGTTCTTGATGGTGTCGGTGCGATCGTGCTCCACGGTGGTGGTCATGTCGTACTGGCCGTGGATGGTGATCGCCTCCTTTCCCTTCGTGTCCGTCATGGTGATCTCGTTGTAGCCGCCGCCGCCGGGCGAGGAGCGCGACTTCATCCCCATCTGGATCCCCGGGAGCGCGAAGGGCGGCGCCTGCTCGGCGTTGTAGACGCTCCCGGTCACCAGCGGCCGGTCGGGATCGCCCTCCAGGAACTCCACCACCACCTCGTTGCCGATGCGGGGGATCTGCACGCCGCCATATCCCTTCCCCGCCCACGGCTGGGCCACGCGCACCCAGCAGCTCGAGTTCTCGTCCTTCTTCCCCTCGCGGTCCCAGTAGAACTGCACCTTGATGCGCCCGTGCTTGTCGGTCCACACCTCCTCGCCGGCGGGGCCCACCACGAGCGCCGTCTGCGAGCCGCGCACCACCGGGCGCCGGGTGGCGCGCGGCGGGCGCCAGGGAACGGCGTGCGGGGTCGCGAGGAAGCGGTTGCGATAGTCGAGCGGCGCCGACTCCCAGCTCAGGTAGTCGCCCGCGCGGGCGGTGTGGCGCACGCGCAGGAGGGTGTAGGCCTGGTTGGCGTCGGAGCGGTAGTGGTCGGTCAGGTCGAAGCGGAAGCCGCTGGCGAAGGCGCGGCAGGTGCCCCCGCCGCGCACCACTTCACGGCGCGCGGCCTGCGCCTCCAGCCGCAGCCGGGCGTAGCGGTCGCCCTCGCCGGGCTGGGTGTAGCCGCCGGGGTAGTCGTACACCTCCTCGGGCTCCTCGCCCGAGAGCGTGCTTTCCAGCTTCAGCGAGGGCTGCAGCGGGTCGTAGTCGCGCAGCGCCACCTTCCCCGCGCGGGCGGCGTGCTCGCGATACAGCTCGGTCACCACGTCGTCGCCGTCCGGCGCCTCCTGCGGCGCCATGCGCGCCTTCGGCATCGCCGGGCAGGGCTGCACCGCGTCGGCGCCGTCGGCCAGCACCAGCAGGTGCTTTCCCTCGGAGTGCTCGAAGAAGTAGAAGATCCCCTCGTCCTCCAGCAGCCGCTGCACGAAGGCCAGGTGCGTCTCGCGGTACTGCACGCAGTACTCGCGCTTGGGATAGCTCTTCGTGCAGCGCAGCTCGAAGTCCGACCACCCCTGCGCGCGGAACACCTGCTCGGCGATCTCGGGAACGGTGAGGTTCTGGTAGATGCGGCACTCGCGGCCGAGGGAGAGGAACCAGAGCCAGGGCACCACCTCGGCGCGGTACTCGGCCAGCTCGTCGCGCCGCCCCAGCTGCGCGAAGCGGCGCACGAGTCCGTGGACGATGCGCTCGCTCCCGTCGGCCAGGCGCAGGTGCAGGGTGACGGGGGTGCGCAGCACGTCGCCCGGGCTGATGCAGCCGTCCTCGGAGAGCAGCTCCAGCCGCCAGCGGAAGGGCATCGACACCCCTTCGTCGCCGGTGAGCCCGGCCAGCAGGAGCACATCCTCGCCCAGCGCGGTCTCCACGCGCATCGGGCGGTCCGCCTGCGAGAACGCGCTCATCGCCCACCCCCGGCGGGCCGCGGAGTCTCCATCACCCCTCCGCCCCCGCCAGCGCGGGCTCCGGCTCCCCCGCTCCGTCCGGCGCGGCGATGTCAGCCACGGGGACGGTGGCCGGCCCCATCTCGCAGGTGAACTCGCCGGCCGCGTCCACGCTCACGCGCAGGGCGGTGGGGCGGCTCCCCTCGGCCATGGCCGCCAGCAGCAGGCGCGACAGGCGGGGGAGGAGGGTGTGGGTGAGGATGTTGTCGACGTTGCGGGCGCCGCTCTCCACCTCGGTGCAGCGCGCGGCGATGGTGTCGAGCACCGCGTCGTCGGCCACCAGCTCCACGCGGTGCGTCTCGCGCAGGCGGCGCCGCACCTTCTCCAGCTTGAGGGTGATGATCCGCCGCAGCGCCTGGTCGCGCACCGGGTAGTAGGGGATGATCACGGTGCGCCCCAGCAGCGCGGGTTTGAAGACGGCGTCCAGCTCGGGCTTCAGCGCCTTCACCAGCGCCTCGGGCCCGGGCGCGGTCTCGGGGTCGGCGGTCAGCTTCATCACCGTCTCCGTCCCCGCGTTGGTGGTGAGGATGATGACGCAGTTGCGGAACACCACCTGGCGCCCCTCGCCGTCCTCCATCACCCCCTTGTCGAACACCTGGAAGAAGAGCTCGAGCACGTCGGGGTGCGCCTTCTCCACCTCGTCGAGGAGGACCACGGAGTAGGGGCGGCGGCGGACGGCCTCGGTCAGCACGCCGCCCTCGCCGTAGCCCACGTATCCCGGGGGCGCGCCCTTGAGCGTGCTGACGGTGTGCGCCTCCTGGAACTCGCTCATGTTGATGGTGACCAGGTTCTGCTCGCCGCCGTAGAGGAGATCGGAGAGCGCGAGCGCGGTCTCCGTCTTCCCCACCCCGCTGGGGCCCACCAGGAAGAAGACGCCCACGGGCTTGTCGGGGTCCTCGATCCCCGCGCGCGAGGTGCGGACGCGGTGGCTGACGGCCTCGAGCGCGTGGTCCTGCCCGATGATGCGCCGCCCCAGGTGCGTCTCCAGCTCCAGCGCCATCCCCATCTGGTCGCGCAGCATCTTGCCGACGGGGATGCCGGTCCACCCGCTGATCACCTGCCCCACCAGCGCGGAATCGACGCAGACGGGCACCAGCGGGCTCTCCCCCTGCACCTCGATCAGCTCCGCCCCCAGCCGGTCCAGCTCCGCCCGCACCGCCGCCGCGTCTCCATCAGGGACGGGAGATGGAGATTCAGGGGATGGGGATTCGGGAGATGGCGATCCGTCGGATGCGGCGCCGTCCCCACCCGCACCATCTCCCGCCGCGGGGGATGAGGATGCCGCCGCGGGAGATGCCGCCGCGGGCGACACCGTTCCCCCTGTCCCCTGTCCCCTGTCCCCTGTCCCCTGCCCGTCTCCGTGCCCCGCGAGCGCCTCCAGCCGCTCCCGCGCGGCGCGGACGCGGCCCACCAGCTCCCGCTCCCGCTCCCAGCGCGAGGTGAGCGCGGCCAGGCGCGCCTCGGTCTCGGCGCGCGCGGCGGCGATGGCGGCCAGCGTCTCGGCGTGGTCGGCGCCGGCGGCGGACTCGCGCTCCAGCACGCGGGCCTGCACGGCCAGGTCGTCCAGCCGCCGCCGCGCGTCCTCCACCGGGCCGGGGGTGGCGTTCTGCCCCAGCGACAGCCGCGCGCAGGCGGTGTCGAGCACGCTCACGGCCTTGTCGGGGAGCTGGCGGTCGGGGAGGTAGCGGTGCGAGAGGCGCACGGCCGCGTCCACGCCGTCGGCCAGGATGCGCACGCCGTGGTGCTTTTCGAGCGACGGCGCCACGCCGCGCATCATCACCATGCACGACTCTTCCGACGGCTCCTCGACCTTGACCAGCTGGAAGCGGCGGGCGAGCGCGGGGTCCTTCTCGAAGTACTTCTTGTATTCCGACCAGGTCGTGGCCGCGAGCGTGCGCAGCTCGCCGCGGGCCAGCGCGGGCTTCAGCAGGTTGGCGGCGTCGCCCTGCCCGGCCTGCCCGCCGGCGCCGATCATGGTGTGCGCCTCGTCGATGAACAGGATGATGGGGATGGGCGAGGAGCGGACCTCCTCGATCAGCCCCTTCAGCCGGTTCTCGAACTCTCCCTTGATCCCCGCGCCCGCCTGCAGGAGCGCGAGATCGAGGGTCTTCACCACCACGCCGCGCAGCACCGGCGGCACGTCGCCCGCGGCGATGCGCAGCGCGAACCCCTCCACCACCGCCGTCTTCCCCACCCCGGCCTCGCCGACCAGGATGGGGTTGTTCTGCCGACGCCGGGTGAGGATGTCGACCACCTGCCGCACCTCGGCGTCGCGCCCCAGCACGGGGTCCAGCTGCCCGCGCCGCGCGCGCTCGGTGAGATCGACGGTGTACTGGTCGAGGTTGGGCGTCTTCCCCCCCGCCGCCCGCAGCGGCGCCCCGTCTCCCCCGGCGGCCGCGGTGGACGGCGCGGCGACGGCACCCGCCTCCTCCGCCGAGGCGCCGGAGAAGAGGGGCAGCTCCTTGCGCAGCTCCTCGGCGTTGATCTTTTCCAGCTCGCGGCTGATGGAGCGGGCCAGGCGAGACAGCTCGGGGTCGCACAGCAGCGCCACGAGGGTGTGGCCGGTGCGGATCTCGCCGGCGGCGTAGTCGAGCGTGGCCGCGTTCCACGCCACTTCGAGCATGCGCAGGAGCGAGGGGCTGAGCGACGGGGTGCGGGCGTTGCCGCTCTTCAGCCGGTCGAGCCCGGCGGCCAGGTCGCGCTCCAGCCGCGAGCGGTCGACGCCGTAGTGGCGCAGCACGTAGCCCGCGTCGCTGTCGGCGGCGTCGAGCAGCTTGGTCAGGTAGTGCTCGACCTCCACGTCGTAGTGGGTGCGGGCCAGGCAGAGGCCGGCGGCGGCGTCGACGGCCGAGCGCGTGTGGTGGTTCAGCTTCCCGATCAGGGAGCGGACGTTCACGTTCATGATCTCCCCACGTCTTTCTTTGAAGTGACGCTCGCCGCGATTCAGATCACCCGCATCTTTTCTTCCTCCGTTCCCTCCGTTTCCTCCGTGTGAAATCCTCTGTTAACTGATTTGGATCACACGGAGGGAACGGCGGAAACGGAGGAGTTCCAGCGCTTCACAGCCTCAGCAGCGTATCCCCCGCATCCTCGGCGAACGGGCGCGTACGGACCCAGGTGCTCCATCCGAGCGGTTCGGCGTCGGCGGCGCCCAGGACGCAGCCGGGGACCTCGTCGCGCGCCAGCACCAGCCGCACCTCGCACTCGAACTGGTCGTGCGTGTGGAAGCGGACCAGCGCCTTCAGCAGCCCGTGCGCGCCGCCGGTGGGGAGGAAGCGGTCGTAGTCGCGCTTCGACAGCGGCCCCAGCACCACGCGGATCCGCGACTGCGGGTGCCACACCTCGGCGCCCGCCACCGCGCCCCATCCCAGCGCGTCCGAATCGCCGCCATCATCTTCCCCCAGCCGGCACAGCTCGCCGTCGTCGAGCGGAACCCATCCCCCCACGAACTGCTCCACCGCGGCCGGCACGCCGAAGCACTCCTCCAGCACCTGCTCCAGCGCCACCGCCCCGCGCGACGGCGGCGCCAGCGCCCCCGCGAACCACGCCAGCGCCTCCTCCGGCAGCTCGCGGCGCGCCGCCTCGCCGCCCTCGCCCAGCAGGTCCAGCAGGTGGCGCCGCAGCGGGTCGCGCTCGCCGCGCTCGGCGGCCACGGCGATGCGGTGCTTCTCCCACGCGCGGTAGAACAGCGACAGCAGGCGGTGGTGGAAGAGGTCCAGGAACTCACCCGGCGCCGGCTCTTTCGCCCGCGCCCGGTGGCGGACCAGGAGCGTGTAGTGCAGCGGCAGCACCCCCTGCGGCCCGGTGAGCCCCAGGAAGTTCACGCTCATCCGCGCCACCTCGCCCTCCAGCTCCACCCCGTGCAGTTCCGATGGGGGGAAGGCGATGGACGGGTTCACCCCGAAGCGCACCACCTCGGCCGCGGGATCGCCGAAGAAGCCCACCCGCGCGCGCCCCGGCCGCAGCCGCTCCAGCAGCCGCACCGCCTGGAAGAAGCCGAACCCCCACGGCTCCGCCGCCAGCGCCCGCTCCGCCGCCGCCAGTCCCCCGTCGCCCGGAGAGGTGCCGTCCGGGGACGCGGCGGCGGGCTTCCGCGCGCGCGCCTTCCGCGGCGGCGCGGGCGGCGGCCCGGGCGGGGCTACAGCAGCGGCTTCCATCCGGACCGGGGCGGCCACCGCCGCAGCGGCTCCCGGCGCTGCCGCGTGCGGGCGGTCAGCGCGCAGAAGCTGTTCATCGACACGTACAATCCCATGAAGCGCTCCAGCACGGCCGCGAGGAGGTACACGCCGCCGCCCGCGAACTCCTCTTCGTCGAACGTCACCTCCACCCGGTGCCCGCGCGCGAACGCGATCCCCCCCTCGCCGCCCACGCGCGCGTGCATGGGCGCGCCGGCGACGGAGACCACGCCCTGCACGTGCTTCTCGCCCGCGCGCGAGCCGGCGAAGTTGTGCAGCGCCAGGAGCGCGCGCAGGCTCTCCGCCCCGTCGTCCGCGAGCGACGCGTAGTTGAGGGAGAGCTGGGAGACCAGGCGCCAGAGCTGCGCGCCGCCGGAGGGCGGCTGCACCAGCGGCGTGGGCGTGCCCAGCAGCGACACCTTCAGCACCGGCCCGCCGCCGGGGAGCGACAGGTCCGCCCCGTCGGACGCCAGCTCCATCCGCCCCGGGAGATCGCCATTGTGGCAGAGGAGGCGCGCGGTCACCGCGTGCGCGTAGGGCTGCGCCAGCCGCGCGTCGCGGTCCACGAAGTGGAGGCAGACGTCGGTCGCCTCGTCGGGCCGCCAGCCGGAGGGCCGCCGCCGCGCGTACCACCACACCTTCGCCTCGTCCACCCCGTCGCCCCGCGCGCGGAAGGCGTGCAGCGGCTCGATGCGCAGCGGCGTGGGGTCGCCCGCCGCCACGGCCGTCACCTCCTCCACCGCGTAGACGCCCGTGGTGGGCCGGTGCGCGTCGGGGATGATGCGGTACTCGAACGCGCGCTGGGTGACCGGCGTGGGCTCGGAGGTGTGCGGGAAGAGGTTGATGATCGGCGTGCACCCCAGCCGGAAGGTCTCCGCCCCGATCCCCGCCTCCAGCGCGTTCCGGCGATCCCCACGCTCGAAGGGGGCGATGAGGATGACGACCTCCACCGCCTCGCCCATCCCCGCCGCGCGCACGCGCTCGAAGCCGGCCAGGTCCACGAACCAGAACTTCTCGGGGAAGGTGAAGTACTCGCCCAGCAGCCGGTATCCCACGAAGGCGCGGCGGGGGACGGGGAGCATCCCCTCGTCCTCCGCGAAGCCCACGGGGGTGATCGCACCGGCGGGGAGGACGACGGGCTCGGCGCGCGAGCCGGGGACCAGGTCGCGCACCCACACCTCGCGGACGCTGTTGCAGAGGAGCTCGTACAGCGTCCCCGCCAGGTTCGGCTCGGCGGAGAGGTGGAAGCGGAGCGAATCCGTCTCCAGCGCGGAGAAGGTCAATCCCCCCAGGCAGCGCAGCTCCAGCCGGATGGCGGCCACCGCGTCGCCCGCGCGCACGGGCGGCCGCAGCTCGTACGGCGCGGTCCACTTCGCCGACGCGACGGAGACGGGGAGGAGCGCGGTGTCGTAGCAGGTGCGGAAGCGGCAGGGCGCGCCCGCCACCTCGCGCGAGTACAGCAGCGTGCCGCGCGGAACCGGGTGCCCGGCGGGAAGGGCGCCGCGCTCGGGGTCGGGGTGCAGCTGCGCCACCGCCATCGAGGGGATGGGGCGCACGTACTGCGGATACGCCGCGTCGAGCAGCGCCTCGGCGATCTCGGGAAAGTCGTCGTCGAGCTTCAGGTGCACGCGCGCGGCCAGGAAGGCGAACCCCTCCAGCAGCCGCTCCACGTGCGGGTCCTCGCACTTCGTCGGCTCGAGGAGAAGCCGCTGCGCCACGCGCGGGTAGCGCCGCGCGAAGTCGGCACCGGTGCGGCGCAGCCAGGTGAGCTCGCGCTCGTAGTAGTCGAGCAGCGCGTCACGCATGCGCGCCTCCGCTCACCCGGAAGGTGCCGCTGGCCGTCTCCAGCACGGTGTCGAAGGCCACCCGCTCGGGCTCGGGCTCCATCTGCAGCACCCCCTCCACCACGAAGCGCACCTCGCGGTCCGCCGCGTCGCCCACGGTCACCCGCACGCGCGTGAGCCGCGGCTCGAAGGTGGTGACCGCCTCCTCCACCTCGCGCTGCAGCCGCCGCCGCACCGCCTCGGAGCCGGCGGTCAGCGAGGAAAGGTCGCCCAGCCCGAAGGTGAATACGGAGCGCCGCAGCTCGGGGCACCACTCGGGCGCGAGGTCGATGGCGCGCCGGGTGTTCAGCAGCCACTCCAGGTCGCGCAGCAGCGACGCCTTGAGCCGCGCGACGGAGCGCGACCAAGGCGTCCCCGCGCGGCCGGCGCCGGTCTCCTCCTCCAGCAGCCGGTCGAGCACCGACAGGCGCACCGTGCGGTCGGGGTCATGCGGCTGCATCGGCGCTCCCCGCCAGCTGCATCGCCCGCACGGGGTCCAGCCGGCAGACGCGCAGGTACAGCCCCTCGCGCTCGCCCTGGCCGTCGCCCGCCTGCGAGAGCGCGCGGTGGAGGAGCGCCAGCGGCCCGGCCACCACCTCGCCCGCCTCCCACGCCTCCAGCTGGTGCCGCTCCACCTGCTCCAGCAGCTGGCGGAGGATGGGCACGGCCACGGCGGCCTTTCCCGCGTCGACCAGCACCGCGGCGGCCTGCGAGCGGTGGAGGAAGCGCGCGCGCTCGCTGCGCTCCTGCGCGGCGGCGGCCACCAGGATCTCCACCGCCCGCTCCGGCTCGCCCGCGGCCGCCCGCGCCCGCGCGCGCTCCGCCGCGGCGCCGGGCGACGGCGCGGGGGGCGGCGCCGCCTCCGCTCCGTCCGCGGAGACGAGGCCGGCCTCGCGCAGCCACGCCAGCGTCTCGGCGTTGGCCGCGGGGGTGTCGTCCATCAGCGTCATCGCGGGGAGCGCGGGTACGGCCTGCAGCAGCGCACGCAGCTCGGCCGCCAGCGCGGCGCGGAGCGCGTCGTACGCCTCGCCCAGGGCGGCGCAGGCGGCGGCCGAGTAGCGCTGCAGGTCCAGCCAGCCGCGGCCCTGCGGCTGGGCCATGGTCTCCTCGGCCGCGTCGAGCAGCTCGGCCCAGCGCTCCTCCAGCAGCAGCGTCTTCAGCCGCACCCGCTCGGCCGTGGGCGGCGCCGCCAGGAGACGGGGATCGGGGGATGGGCCGCCGCCGCGCAGCTCGCCCCAGCGGAAGCCGCGCAGGACGAGGTACGGCGCGGGGTCCGCCGGCCGCTCGCGGCGGAGATGCCGGGCCAGCGCTGCCAGCCGCGCCGCCGCCTCCTCGCGCGTCCGCGGCGGCCCCGCCTCGAGCGACGGAGATGGCGGTGCATCTCCATCCCCGCCGCTCGCGGCGGAGACGGCGACGCCGGCCGCGATCTCCACCGCCGTCGCCCCGTCTCCCGGCTCGGTGGACGAGGACGCGTCGGCCGCGGAGGCCTCGGGCTCGGGCTCGCCCTTCTTCGCCAGGAGCTGTCCGGCCAGCCGGCGGACCTCGTCCAGCGCCTCGCGCAGCTTCAGGAAGGCGGGGGCCGCGTCGCCCAGCCGCTCGCGGCTGAAGGCCTGCAGCGCGTCGAGGGCGGCGGCCCCGGCGTCGAGCTCCGCGCGGCGCTCGCGCAGCCACTCGCCCGGCGTCTCCTCCACCCCGCGGTCGAACGCCTCGGCGCTCACCTTCCCCGCCTCGACGGCGGCGCGCCACTCGGCCAGCCTGGCCTCGTCGCCCTTCGCCTCTTCCTCGCTCCCCACCTTGCGCGACTCGGCGTAGGCGGCGGCGCCGTGGCCGGCCTTCGTCAGCGGCGCCAGGCGCAGCGACGCGCCCAGGTACAGGTCGATCCACTCGAGCGGGGCGGCGCGCAGCTCCAGGTCGCCGTCCTCGATCTCGGGGTGGAGATGGTCCCAGAAGCGCTCCATCATCCCCAGCATCAGCTCCACCCCGGCGGCGAAGCCGGCGAAGCCCTGGCGCCGCGTCCACGCCTCCGTCAACCACGCCGCCACCTGCAGGTCCTTCGACTGCCGGGCGAGGACGTCGGTGGCCAGCTTCACCACCAGCGCGTAGTCGGCCGTCTTGCGCTCGCGCTTCCAGTCGCCCTGCGGGACGTCGTCCTCCTCGAAGCGCGCCTGGCGGATCTGCTGGTACACCAGCTCGCCGCGCAGGCTGGGCCCCGCCGGGTTCTCGCCGGCGATGGGCTCCAGCAGGTCGGACGCGAGGGCGGCGGTCATGGCGCCTCCGCCGCGGCGGGGGCGTCGATCTCCAGCTCGCGCAGGTCGAGGAGCGGAACGATCTCCCCGTCCACCCGCAGCAGCTTGGCGCCGACGGGAACCGGCTCGCCGCCGGGCCCGTCGTCCCAGTCGGCCGCGCGCCCCAGCCGCACCTGCGCGTCGGCGTGGCGCCAGGAGAGGGGGGAGAGGACGGGAAGGAGCACCTCGCCCAGCTCGGCGCCGTCGAACCCCTCGGCCGGCTGCACCCGCGCGGGCGCCCACAGCAGGTCGCGGAGATGGCGGGGCGGCTCCATCCGCACCCCGGCCAGCAGGCGGAAGGGGATCCAGGTGTACTGCCCCGCCGCGAACACCTCCAGCCGCGCGCCGATGCGCGGGTCGGCGTCCTCGAGCGACGAGAACGCGCGCCCGTTCAGCCGGCCGGAGACCGAGGCCGCGTCCCCGGCCGCGTGCGGCGGCGAGCCGCCGTCGGCGAACAGCGCCTGGCGCGTGCGCTCGGCGTGCAGGGCGCTGCGGTAGAGCCACGCCCCCAGCTCCGCCTCGCGGCCGCCGCCCGCGATCACGTCCAGCTGCTTTCCCGCGCGGTCGTACTCGCCCGCGAAGCAGAGCAGCTCGAACAGGAAGGTGCGGCTGCGCGCGTCGGCCGGGTCGCCGCGCAGCACGGCCCCCAGCGCGGCGATGGCCTCGTCCAGCCGCCCCTGCTCGTACAGGACGCGGGCGCCGGCCGCGTCGGCGGCCAGGGTGCTCACGCCGACACCTTCTGCACGTCCCAGCTGGCCACCACCGGCGAGCCGGTGGCCCCGGTGTCGCTCTGCGGCGTGTAGGTGACCGTCACCTTGCCGAAGGCCAGCCCCAGCGACTCGGTGGGGCGGTTGTCGCCGCCGCTGGTGCCGCTCCACTGCACCGACGCGATGTACACCTTCTCGAACTCGTACTTCAGGTAGTCCACCGGCGAGTCGCCGCCCGCCTTGCGCAGGGTGACCACCACCTTGGCGATGTGCTTCCCCGAGCAGCAGGCCTGGAACAGCTGCGGGCTGGCCGCGTCGGTGGCCTTCAGGCAGTTGAACGCCGACACCGAGGCCTTCCCCGCGCCGCCGCCGGCGCCGGCCGAGCCCACCGTGGTCGAGTTGTGCGCGCCCAGGCTGAAGCTCAGCAGCTCGATCTGCTTCTCGAAGCCGCTGCGGGTCGACTCGCCGTCGATCCCGTCGATCTTGAGGAATGCGTCGAAAGGCATGGGATTCGTGCTCCGCGGGTGAAGGGTGCCCGCGCGCCCGGCCCCGTGCCGGGCGCGCGGCAGGATGAAGGAGAAGCGCTCAGGACGCCGGCTGCGGCAGGTCGGCCACCAGCCGCATCGACACGCTCAGCTCGTCGAGCTGGAAGTGCGGGCGCAGGAAGGCCACGGCGCGGTAGGCGCCCGGCTTCCCCGGCACCTCCACCACGTCGATGCGCGCCTCGCGCAGCGGCCGCTTGCTCTTGACCTCGGCCGAGGCGTCGTCGTTGGCCACGACGTAGTTGCTGATCCAGCGGTTGAGGAAGGTCTCGGCCTGGCTGCGCGACATGTAGCCGCCGATCTTGTCGCGCATCATCGCCTTCAGGTAATGGGCGAAGCGCGAGACGGCGAAGATGTAGGGGATCTGCGCCGAGATGCGCGCGTTGCCGGTGGCCGCGTCGGTGTCGTAGACCTTGGGCTTCTGCGCCGACTGGACGGAGAAGAAGGCGGCCTTGGGCGTGCCCTTGCAATGCACCAGCGGCGCGAACCCCAGGTCGGCCAGCTCCTTCTCGCGCCGGTCGGTGATGGACGACTCGGTGGGGCACTTCATGGCCACGTCGCCGCTGTCGGTGCGGAAGTTGTGCACCGGCAGCCCCTCCACCAGGCCGCCCCCCTCCACCCCGCGGATGGTGGCGCACCACCCGTACTTGGCGAAGGCCTGCGTCACCCGCGCGCCCAGCGCCCAGGCCGCGTTCCCCCACAGGTAGGCGGCGTGGTCCGAGCCGTCCACGCGCTCCTCGTAGTCGAACGCCTCCACCGGCACCGTCTCGCGGCCGTAGGGGTCGCGCAGCAGCATGCGGGGCAGCGTGAGCGCCACGTAGCGCGAGTCCTCGGTCTCGCGGAACGCCTTCCAGCGCGCGTACTCGGTGTTGTCGAAGATCTTGGCCAGGTCGCGCGGCGCGTCGAGCTGGGTGAAGCTCTCCAGGTTGAACATGTCGCACCCGGCGGCGGTGATGAACGGCGCGTGCGCGCCCGCCGCCACCTGGCTGACCTTCTCCAGCAGCTCGATGTCCTCGCCCCCGCGGCCGAACTCGTAGTCGCCCAGCAGCGCGGCGAAGGGGTGGCCGCCGAACACCCCGTACTCCTCCTCGTACACCTTCTTGAACAGCGCGCTCTGGTCGAACTCGGGGGCGCGCTGCAGGTCCTTCAGCAGCTCCTTCTTGGTCACGTTCAGCACCTTGATCTTCAGCATGGTGCCTGTCTCGCTCTGGGCGAGCAGGTACTTCAGCCCGCGCCAGGTGGCCTCGAGCTTCTGGAACGCGGGGTGGTGCATGATGGCGTTCAGCTGCGCCGAGATCAGCTGGTCGATCTCGGCGATGCGCGCGTTGAGCATGGCCTCGGTGTCGGGGCCCACCTGCATGCTCCCCTGCAGCACCTCCTCCACGAAGCGGCGGACCAGCCCGCGCCCGCGCGCCTGCGCCGGCTCGGCGGGCCCGAAGCGTCCCTCGCGGACGATCTGGTCCAGCACGCTGGTGCGTTCTTCGTCTGCGGCGCCGGCGGCGGCCACCGCGGCCTGGGTCTCAGACATCGGGGGCCTCCGCGGGCTGGAGCTCTTCCTTCAGGCGGCTGAGCGCCTCCTGGTCGTGCAGCGTGGCCTGCAGCACCTCTTCCAGCTTGTCGTTCCCCTGCAGGCTGCCGCGCAGGTCCGACAGCTGGCGGCGCAGCTCCAGCAGCTTGCGCAGCGGCTCCACCTGCTCGGCCACCCGGTCGGGCGAGAAGTCGTCGAGCGACTGGAAGTGCAGGTCCACGCCGATCGAGCCCTCCTCGTCGCTCAGCCGGTTGGGCACCTTGAACGCCAGGTGCGGCTTCATCCGCTGCAGCACCTCGTCGAAGTTGTCGGGGTTGATCTCCACGAACTTGCGGTCGCGCAGCCGCGCCAGCGGCTCCTCGGGCTGCCCGGTGAGGTCGGCCAGCACGCCCATCACGAAGGGAAGCTCCTTCATCTCGATGGCCCCGCCCGTCTCCACCTCGTAGCTGATCTGCACCCGGGGCGCGCGGACGCGGCCCAGCTTGGCCTGGATGCTTTCTGCCATCGTGTGCTCCTGATCTGGCGTTGCGGGGTGGAGCCGGCGCGGCGGCCGGGTCGCGGGAACTCGGGATGAATGGGAGACGACGGAAAACCGGCGCGTTGTCGCTGCGATGATGAACGCCCTGCCGGAACCGGCTTTTTCGCGGCGGTGATGCGGGACCCGTCCCCCGCCGCACCGCTCAGGCTAGGGGCGGCACGGACGCCGCACATGGGCAGTCCTGCCTATTTTCCCGCCCTCCGTTTCCCGTCCGACGCAGATCCCCAAAACAGAAGGCTCACGCAGAGTCAGCAGGGTCAGCAGGGAAGAAGCTGCAGTTCTCTGCTGCCTCTGCTGCTCTGCGCCTGCGTGAGACCATTCTGTTTCAATCAAGAACCGGCGCCGGCGC
>DASUYB010000151.1 GCA_036377595.1 Longimicrobium sp.
CTTGATGTACACCTCGGTGCTGCCGCACCACACCATCACCAGCCGGTCGCACCCCTTCTCCTGCTTGAAGCGGCGGATGTCCTCGCGCAGCGCGTCGGCCCAGGCGCGCTTGCTGGTGCCGGGCTTGACGTTGATCCCCTCCAGCTTCTTCACGTAGCGCTGGTCGAACGCCGCGGGCATCGGCTTGATGGACTGCAGGAAGTCCCTGATGGGCTCGATGTGCTCGTGGCGGTCCAGCACGCCGGCGTTCAGCGCCGACTCGTAGGCGTCCTGCGGGAACGGGTCCCAGGCGCCGAAGACGATGTCGTTCAGGCTGGCGAGAGGGACGAAGTCGCTGATCTTGGGCGCGCGGTTGTCGGTGCGCTTGCCCAGGCGGATGGTGCCGTACTGGGTGAGGCTGCCGATGGGGCGCGCCAGCCCGCGGCGCGCCAGCTCCACGCCCGCGATGAAGGTCGTCGACACGGCGCCAAGGCCGGGAAGCAGGATGCCCAGCCGGCCCCCCGCGGGGCGCGGCGCGTACTGGTCGGTGCGCACGGTGGTCTACCTGTTGACGGGTTCGGGAACGCTCCGGCCGGTGGCCGGGGCGGAAGGAACGGGTTGGGTCTTCCGGAGGTACTGCGCCACCCACCAGATGCGGTAGATGGCCGTCAGGTTGGTGAGCACCGCCATGGCGATGATCACCCAGGTCAGCACCACGCCGCGGTGCCAGCTGCCGAAGAAGAGCGTCGATCCGCCGACGAGGATGATCCGCTCGGCGCGCTGCATCAGCCCCACCTTGCAGTCGATCCCCAGCGACTCGGCCTTGGCGCGGGTGTAGCTCACCATCAGCGACCCTGCCAGGGCGGCGGCGACGACGTACGCCATCCACGGCTCGCCGATGTTCGGTTCCTTGCCGAGGTACAGCGACATCACCCCCAGCATCCACGCGATCTCGGCCATGCGGTCGGTGGTGCTGTCGTAGAACGAGCCGAACTTGGTGGTCTGCCCGGTGCGGACCGCCACCTGCCCGTCGACGATGTCGAGGAAGCCGCCCAGCAGCACCAGCGCGCCGCCGAGCTGGATGTGGAACAGGAAGAAGGCGAGGCCCGCGGCCAGGTTCACGGCCACGCCCACGGTGGTCACGTAGTTCGGGTTCACCCGGCGCCGCACCAGGAAGTCGAGCGGGCGCACCAGGATCCGCGAGATCTGCGCGCGGTACGCGGAAGGCTGGAACTTCAGCACTGCAAACGTCAGGTCAGGATGATGCGGCTCTGCTCGCCGGCCTCGATCCCCTTCGCGATCTCCTCGTCGATGCGCATCATGAGGCGGTCGAAGTTGGACCGGGCGGCCTCGAACGCCTGGTAGGCGCCGCTGGACTGCACGGTGGTGGCCAGGCGCTCGAACTCCTCGCGCTCGGCCTCGTCGGGCTCGCGCCCCGACTGCAGCGCCACGCCGATGCTCTCCTGCAGCGTTCCCAGGCGGTTGATCCCGGCCACGGTGTCGCGGTCGTCCGACAGGCGGTCGTTGGCGCGCTTGAGCGCCTTGTACTCGTCGCTCTGCGCCACCAGCCGCCCGATCTCGCGGGCCTTCTCCCAGATCTGCTCCATCCGGCCGTCCTTCTTCAGCAAGTAAGGGAACTGCAACTGCTTGAACTGTGAGGTTCGGGCGTGTCCCCCGCTGCGCGGGGGCCGGGCTGCGCGCGCGGTAGGGCACGATACAACTGTGCCCAACCGCGCCGGGCCCCCGCCGCGCCCGGCATCTTCGCGATCCGTCCAGATCCGTCGCGCGCGGCGGTGTCCCGACCCTCCGGGCGCGCATCCCTCACGCGGGGGCGGAACGCGGGCATCTCCGCGGCCGCAGGCGGCCCCCTCCCCCCGCCCCCCTCCCCGCTTCGCAGGGGCGGGGGAGAACTCAGCGCGGACGCCGGGCCCTACGCCATCTCCGCCAGCACGATGCGGTCGCGCCCGGCGAGATCTTTTCGCACCCGCGGCTCGGCGAACGCACCCGTCGCGCGGATGATGTCGCACACCGCGTCCGCCTGCGCCGCGCCGATCTCCATCGCCAGCAATCCGCCGGCGTTCAGGTGATCGGGGGCCCGGGCGACGAGCGGGCGGATCACGTCGAGCCCGCCGGTGCCGGCGAAGAGCGCCGCCGCAGGCTCCCAGTCTCGGACTTCGACGTCGAGCGCGTCGCGCTCCTCGTCGCCCACGTAGGGCGGGTTGCTGACGACCACGTCGAAGCGCTCGCCGGAGACCGCGTCGTACAGGGCGCCCAGGCGGAGGTCGACCGGCGCGCCGGGCGCCGCCTCCGCGAGGTTCGCGCGCGCCACCTCCAGCGCGTCCGCGGAGACGTCGACCGCGACGACCCGGCTGAACGGCCCCTCCGCCTCCGTGGCCAGGGCCAGGGCGATCGCGCCGGAGCCCGTGCCCACGTCCAGCGCGGAGAGGGCGTCGCGGCCGGCGGCCCAGTCGAGCACCGCCTGCACCAGCACCTCCGTCTCCGGGCGCGGGATCAGGACGCGCGCGTCGACGCGGAGGGTCAGGTCGCGGAAGGCGGCGTGGCCGTCAATGTACTGCAGCGGCTCGCGCTTCGCACGCCTGAGCAGCCGCGCCTTGAAGCCGGCCAGCTCGTCGGCCTTCAGCGGCCGGTCGTACTGGAGGTACAGGTCCAGCCGCTTGATCCCCAGCGACCCGGCCAGGAGCAGCTCCGCGTTCAGCCGCGCGTTATGGAACCCCTTGTCCTTCAGATAGTTCGCCGTCCAGCCGACCAGCTCCAGCACCGTCCAGCGCTTTTCCGACACGGATCGTCGCCGCTCGCGTGGATTCCAGGGTGACCGTCAGACCCGACAATACTCATCTCAAACGACCGAAGACGGGACCCGCGCCGAGTTCTCCGCGTCCTCTGCGTGAGACCCGCGGTCCAGGATCGCGGACGCCGCGGAGAGGTCAGGCCGCGCGCTCCGTCTCCGACGCCAGCTTCAGCGCCTCGAGCAGCTCCTCGAGGTCGCCGTCCAGCACCTGCGGCAGCGCGTGCGTGGTGAACCCGATGCGGTGGTCGGTCACGCGGCTCTGCGGGAAGTTGTAGGTGCGGATCTTGGCAGAGCGGTCGCCGGTGCCCACCTGCAGCCGCCGGTCGCGCGCGCGCTCGGCCTCCTGCTCGGCGATGCGCGCGTCCAGCAGGCGCGAGCGGAGCACCGCCATCGCCTTGTCCTTGTTCTTGTGCTGGCTCTTCTCGTCCTGGCAGGTTACCACCAGCCCGGTGGGGAGATGGGTGATGCGCACGGCGGAATCCGTCGTGTTCACCGACTGCCCGCCCGGCCCCGAGCTGCGGTAGACGTCGATCTTGAGCTCGGCGGGATTGATCTGCACGTCCACCTCCTCCGCCTCGGGGAGCACCGCCACCGTCGCGGCCGAGGTGTGGATGCGCCCCTGCGCCTCGGTGGCGGGCACGCGCTGCACGCGGTGCACGCCGCTCTCCCAGCGCAGGTCGCCGAAGGCGTTGGCCCCGCGGACGTTGAACACCGCTTCCTTGTATCCCCCCGCCGTCCCCTCGGAGACAGAGACGAGCTCCGTCTTCCACCCGCGGCGGTCGGCGTAGCGCTGGTACATGCGGAAGAGGTCGCCCGCGAAAAGCGCGGCCTCGTCGCCGCCGGTGCCGGCGCGGATCTCGACCACGGCGTCGCGGTCGTCCAGCGGGTCGCGGGGGATCAGCAGCCGCTTCACCTCGCCGTCCAGGCGCTCCACGTCGCCCGTGAGCTGCTCGATCTCGGCGCGCGCCATGGCGGCCATCTCCATGTCGCCCTCGCTCTCGGCCAGCAGCGCGCGGGCGCCGTCGAGGTCGTCGCGGGCCTTTTCCAGGCGCGCGGCGGTGTCCACCACCTGGGCCAGCTGCGAGTGCTCGCGGCTCAGGTCGCGCAGACGTTTGGGATCGGCGTGGATGGAGGGGTCCGCCAGCTGCGCCGACAGGTCGTCGTAGCGCTGGCGGATCTCGCGGATGCGGTCGTCCATGGTCGATAGAACTAGAGCCGGGGTTTGAAGCCCCGGCTCTTCGTCGTCACTTCGCGTCGGCGCTGGCGTAGCGCTGGCGGAAGCGCTCGATGCGTCCGGCGCTGTCCATCAGCTTCTGCTTGCCCGTGAAGTACGGGTGGCAGGCCGAGCACACCTCGACGTGGATGTCCTTGATGGTCGAGCGGGTCTGCCAGGTGTTGCCGCAGGCGCAGTGCACCGTGACGGCCTGGTAGTTGGGATGGATGTCCGCCTTCATGGCGCACCTGCCTCTATCGTGTTTCGTGGCAATCGAATCCGGGCGCATTCGCCCGGCCGCTTTGCGCTAGGGAAGCGTGAAGTATATCAAATTTCGCGCTTTCGGGCAACCCGTACTCCTTGGCGGAACTCAGCATCCCGCCCTCTCCGGCTCGCTTAGGCTCGCCACCTCTCCCGTACCGGGAGAGGTGGCCGGGCCGCCTTCCAGCCCTTCCCTCAAATCTGCGCGACTCTGATCAGCCTGTCTGGATCTGTGCGGAACGTTGGGCTCTGCGCGTGGGTGGCGGACAAGTCGGACCGTACAGTTGCGCGCTCCGGCCTTGTCCACCCTGTTCAGAGGTTTTCGATGCAGAGCCAGCGGCGTATGCGCGGTGTGAGCGCCGAGATCCAGCGGCGCGCGAAGGAGCTGCGCGCGAACATGACGTCGGAGGAGCGGCTGCTGTGGGGTGTGCTGCGGAAGCACCGGCAGAAGGGCTTCTACTTTCGCCGGCAGCATCCGATCGAGCGCTTCATCGTCGACTTCTGCTGCACGGAGAAGAAGCTGTGCATCGAGGTAGACGGTCCCATCCACGACAAGCAGGAGGAGCGCGACGACGAGCGCACGACCTATCTCGCAGAGTGCGGCTATCGCGTGCTGCGCTTCACGAACGAGGACGTCAGAGACCGGATCCACCTCGTCGCCCGCGAGATCCTGGCAGCACTGGAGGACGCAGACGACTGCGGACGCAGTGATGTGGGATGAGGGGCAGGAGGCCGGCCCGGCTACCTCTCCCGGTACGGGAGAGGTGGCGAGCCTAAGCGAGCCGGAGAGGGCGCGATGCCGCGGCGCGCCACCCCCTCCGGCCGTATGCACCTGTGCTTTCGCGCTTTCAGAGATGCCACTCGGATCTCCGACCGCGAGTCGTCGCCTACCGCCAGTCCATCAGCATGCGGCGGATCTCGTCGCGGTGGGTGGACTCGTCGACGATCAGGTTCTCGAGCTGGACGCGGATGGAGATCTCGCCGCAGGCATCGGCCTGGTCGATGCGCTTCGTGTAGCGCTCGATGGTGTCGACCTCGGCCTGCAGCGCGTTCTCCAGCATCTCGCGCGCATCGCGGGGGATGGGCACGGGCGCGACGTCGACGCTCGGCGTGCCGCCGAGCGCCACCACCTTGTCGGCCAGGAACGCCGCGTGCCCCAGCTCGTCGGGAATCTCCTTCTCGAAGAACGCCCGCAGCTCCTGCCGCCACGGCCCGCTCACCAGCGCGGCGTAGGTGCGGTACATCACCACCGCCTGGTACTCGGCCGAAAGGTCCACGTTCAGCCCGTCGATCAGCTCGCTCACATCGCCCATCTCCCACCCCTCT
The DNA here is from genome assembly GCA_036377595.1 of Longimicrobium sp. NCBI lineage: Bacteria > Pseudomonadati > Gemmatimonadota > Longimicrobiia > Longimicrobiales > Longimicrobiaceae > Longimicrobium > Longimicrobium sp. The sequence goes on from DASUYB010000151.1 coordinate 5,589, forward strand.
CCTTGCGATTTCAAGTCCCTGCGCGGCCGC
>DASUYB010000152.1 GCA_036377595.1 Longimicrobium sp.
CGGCGTCTCATCTTGCGCTCCTCACATCTGGCCTCTTCCGCGGGAGGGCTGCACGACCCGGGCCCGGCCGCGGCGCGCACGCGCCGCGGGCGCCGGTCCCTTGATACCGCGCCGTCTCTCCCATGATCCTCGGATCCACCCCTTCCAGGCCACGCCGCGAAGCCCCGCGCGGGTCAGGCGCCCGCCCTCGGCGAGCACCGGCACCACGCCGCCGGCCATGGGGGCGTGGGTGGCGAACGGGTCCAGCCGAGTCGTCCCGGCGCGCGGCGATTGCCGTGGGCGCGTGCCGGCTCTACCTTCGGCTCGCCCTTCCCCGGCACGAGGAACCGCACCCGGAGCGCGCATTGAGGACGGTAGACGAGATCGTGATGCGCGCCACGCCCGAGCGCTGCTTCCGCTTCGGCGCGGACGTGGAGCGCTGGCCGGAGTGGCTGCCGCACTACCGCTGGGTGCGATTCCAGCGCAAGGACGGCTTCGGCGCCGGGCTGGTGGAGATGGCGGCGAAGCGGATGTTCGGCCCGCTGCCGTACCCCGTCTGGTGGGTGTCGGAGATGACAGTCGACGAGGCGCGCCCCGTCGTGCTCTACCGCCACGTGCAGGGGATCACCACGGGGATGGACGTGGAGTGGTCGTTCACCAGCCGCGGCGACGGGACCACGCTCGTGCGCATCGTGCACGACTGGGCCGACGGTCCGCGCTGGCCCCTCCCCCGCTTCCTGCGCCGCCTGATCGCCAGCGTGGTGATCGGCCCCGTCTTCATCTCCGCCGTCGCCTCGCGCACCCTGGCCGGCATCAAGCGCGCGGTCGAGGCGGCGGAGCGGTAGGGAGAAGTGCGGAAGCCGATTCGGCGCTGAGTGCTCCCCCGCCCCTGCGAAGCGGGGGAGGGGGTCGGGGGGAGGGGGCCGCCGGCGGCCGCGGACAGGCCTGATTTTCTCGCACTGACAGTCTCCTTGGGCATCGGGAGGTGCGAGACGGAAGCCGCACTCCGCCGGCACCGTTCGTCCCCGGCCGGAGACATCTGTCGCGCGCCGCGACATGCGTTCTCCGCGGCGTTTCGCCTCGTCGAGACACGATCTCTCGCGCCAAACGTGCCGACGCGCCGCAAACATCCGTGCCGCACCAAAACTTGCAGTGCGGTGTACCAAGACCGGGCTCTGAACCGATCCAGGGCGCGGGTGTGCCGACGGGCACCCCGCGCCGCACTGTCTTGTCCGACCGCGAGACCACCTGAATGAGCGACAGCAACGGCAGCGGCACGGCTCCCCGGCGGCGCGTGGTCGTCACCGGCATCGGCGCCATCACGCCCATCGGCCTGGGCGTGGAGGGGCTGTGGGAGGGGCTGCGCCGGCGCGAGAGCGCCGTGCAGAAGATCGACCGCTTCGACCCGTCGCCGTTCCGCAGCCAGATCGCGGCGCAGGTGAACGAGTTCGAGCCCGCCGATTTCATGGACCGCCAGCGGGTGAAGCGCACCGAGCGCTACGCCCAGTTCTCCATCGCCGCCGCGCGCCAGGCGCTCGACGACGCGGGGATCGACCCGTCGTCCGAGGACCCCGACCGCGTGGGCGTGCTGATGGGAAGCGCGCTGGGCGGCGTGGCCTACGGCGAGGGGCAGTTCACCAGCTACGTGCAGAACGGCGTCCGCGGCGTCGATCCGCTCCTCGCCCTGGCCGTATTCGGCGGCGCGGCCAGTTGCAACGTGGCCATCGAGTTCGGCTTCACCGGGCCCAACTCGACGAACGGGATGAGCTGCGCCTCGGGCGCCATCGCCGTGGGCGACGGGTGGCGCGCCATCCGCGACGGCGACGCCGATGTCGTCCTGGCCGGCGGGGTGGAGACGCCGCTGGCGCCACTCTGCTACGGCGCCTTCGCCATCATCCGCGCCATGTCGACGCGCAACGACGATCCCCGGCGCGCCAGCCGTCCGTTCGACCGCGAGCGCGACGGCTTCGTGATGGGCGAGGCGGCATGCATCCTCGTCCTCGAGGAGTACGAGCGGGCGAAGGCGCGCGGCGCCCGGATCTACGCCGAGGTGCTGGGCTACGGCACCAGCAACGACGCGCACCACATGACCGCGCCGCGGCCGGACGGCGCGCAGGCGGCGCGCGCGATGGCCACGGCGCTGCGGACGGGCGGCGTGGCCCCGGAGCAGGTGGACTACGTCAACGCGCACGGCTCGTCCACGCCGCTGAACGACAGCACCGAGAGCCGCATCATCCGCGCGGTGCTGGGCGAGCACGCCGACGAGGTGGTGGTGAGCGGGACCAAGGGGTACCACGCCCACTGCCTGGGGGCCACCGGCGCGGTGGAGGCGGCCATCACCGCGCTGGCCATCGCGCGCGGGTGGGTGCCGCCCACGCTGAACCTGGAGGAACCGGGCGAAGAGTGCGACCTGTGTTACGCCACGGGGCCGGGTGAGGCGCGAAACGTGCGGTACGCCGTCTCGAACTCGTTCGGCTTCGGAGGGATCAACGCCGCGCTGGCATTCGGCGCGGTGAACGGAGCCGCGCACGCGGGCGGCAACGGGAGCGGAGGCCGCCCGGCGGACTCGTCGGCAGGCTCCGTGTGAAGGTGCGCGCAAGCACGCGCACCACAACCGGTTGCGCTGCCTTGCCACCCCCACCGCGTCCACTTGGGGCGCATGGGGAAATTGACTTCCGCTCTTGACCGGGTTAGCTTTGCCGGCTATGGGGATTTCCGGGAGACATCCTAAGCCCACGCAGGAGCAGCGAGTCCTCGAACACCACCGAGGCTCGCTGCTCTTGTTCTTTCTGAAAGGCGAACCGACATGTTCTTGAGCTCACGGGCCCTCGACTCGTTCGACCAGTACCTGCACGACGTCGAGAAGTACCCGCTGATCGAAGACCCGGCCGAGGAGCGCGCGCTGGCCCATCGGGCGCGAAGCGGAGACAAGGAAGCGGCCGAACGGCTGGTCACCGCCAATCTCCGGTTCGTCATCAGCTATGTGAAGAAGTACCAGGGGCGCGGGCTGGGGCTGGCCGAGCTCGTGTGCATCGGCAACGAGGGGCTGCTCAAGGCGGTCAAGAAGTTCGACCCCGACAAGGGGGTGAAGTTCATCTCGTACGCCGTGTGGTGGATCCGCCAGACGGTGCTGCAGGCGCTGGCCGAGCAGACCCGCTCGGTGCGCATCCCGCTGAACCAGAACTCCAACCTGGTCCGCCTCTCGCGGGTCGACACGGCGCTCACCCAGACGCTGGGCCGCTCGCCCACCGACGAGGAGATCGCCGACGAGATGGGCGAGCCGGTGGACACCATCCGCGCGCTGCGCCGGGTGGCCGCCAGCGAGCTCTCGCTCGACGCGCCGCTGGACCGCGGCGACCGCGACAGCGCCAGCTTCGGCGAGCGCTTCGCCGGCAGCGAGGCGGTGGAGATCGAGGAGGAGGTCGAGAGCCAGGCGCGCCGCGAGTTCCTGGAGAAGATGTTCGAGAAGTACCTCACGGAGCGCGAGCGCAAGATCCTGTACCTGTACTACGGGCTGGACGAGGGCGAGGAGCGGACGCTGGAGGAGATCGGGTCGATGCTGGGCGTGACCCGCGAGCGCATCCGCCAGATCCGCAACCGCGCGTTCGAGAAGCTCCGCGAGAGCCCCGACGGCGCGGCGCTGGAAGGCTTCTGGGCGGTGTCGTAGCCGCTTCGACGCATACATCTCTACATTCGAAGGCGGGGGAGCTTCCGGGCTCCCCCGCTCTTTTGCTTGCGACGGGTGGCGGCTCCCCGGTCGGAGGGAACGCGACCCTCAGGCACAGCCGGCACCAGGTTCAGACGAACACCGCGATCCCGCCGCACATCAATCAGAACGTCGCGGCGTTGCACCAGCACTGGTCGTCGAAGCATCCCCCGTCGATGAATCCCTTGCTGATGCACCACCTCCGGCAGACATCCTCATCGCAAGCGCGCTGGACGCTCCCTTCCGGCTTCGGCGAAGCGATGGCCTGAGTCGTCCCGAAGCCAAGGCCTCCGGCCACGGCCAAGGCGAGGAGGATGGTGTGGAATCGTCGCTGCGTCATCGAACACCTCCTGAACTGATTTGAAATGTTCCGGCCACTCGATCGCGTTCCGGAAATGCCACCGCGCAAAAAATGCGCCTCGAAATTGTCCTTGCAACCATCCAACGCCCCTCTCTTGGGAATTGTCTACGGGACGAGGTGACGCATGGTTGCTGACGCGAGACAGAGGCACGGAGAGCCCATCGCAGTTCTCTGTACCTCTGTATCCTTCGTGCCCGAACGATATTTCCGGATTCGGTATCAGTATCAGATCAGTCCTGTATTGCGCCGGGGATCGGTTTTGCGTCCTTGTCCGCCGCGCCGCGCCCGCCGAGATTCCGCGCGGCAAGGAGATGGTTCGCGATCACGAGAGCGATGGAGACGATGCTGGAGACCGAGAGCAGGCCCGCGGCGGCGACGGTGCAGGCGGATACGTCTGACTTCGCGGAGCGCATCCGCGCGGACTTTCCCGTGTTCGAGCGGCGGATCGCGGGGAAGACGATCGCGTTCTTCGACGGCCCGGGCGGGAGCCAGGTGCCGCGCCAGGTGGCGGACGCCGTCTCCGGATACCTGACGCTGCACAACGCGAACGTGCACGGCCGCTTCGCGCTGAGCGCCGAGACCGACGCCATCCTGGCCGAGGCGCGGCAGGCGGCGGCCGACTTCGTGAACGGCGCGCCGGACGAGATCGTGTTCGGCGCCAACATGACCACGCTCACCTTCCACCTCGCCCGCTCGCTGGGCCGCGCGTGGGGGCCGGGCGACGAGGTGATCGTCACCGAGCTCGACCACCAGGCGAACGTGGCGCCCTGGCGCCGCATGGCCGCGGACACGGGGATGACCGTGCGCATCCTTCCGCTCGACCGCGAGCGGATGCAGCTGGACTACGCCGCGCTCGACTCGCTCCTCTCCGAGCGCACGCGACTGGTGGCCATCGGCGCGGCGTCGAACGCAGTGGGCACCATCAACGACGTGCGCCGCGTGGCTGACGCGGCGCACGCGGCCGGCGCGCTCGTGTTCGCCGACGCGGTGCACTACGCACCGCACGAGCTGGTGGACGTGGCCGAGCTGGGGTGCGACTTCCTGGCGTGCAGCAGCTACAAGTTCTTCGGGCCGCACGCGGGCATCCTGTGGGGCCGGCGCGAGCTGCTGGGCCGCTTCGAGCCGTACAAGGTGCCGCCCGCCACCGACGCCGTCCCCGAGCGCTGGGAGACGGGAACGCAGAACCACGAGGCCATCGCCGGCATCCGCGCGGCCATCGACTGGATCGCGTCCATCGCCGGCGAGGGCGCGGGCGGCCGCCGCGACGCGCTGCGCCGCGCGTACGAGCAGGTCGACGCGCACGAGCAGGCGCTCTTCGCCCTGCTGGAGGACGGGCTGCGGACCATCCCCGGCGTGCGCGTCCACGGCGTGGAGCGCGGCCAGCGGCGGACGCCCACCGCCGCCTTCACCGTCGACGGCTGCACGCCGGACGACGTGGCGCGGCGTCTCGGCGCCGAGGGCGTCTTCGTCTGGAACGGTGACTTCTACGCGACCACGGTGTGCGACGCGCTCGGCCTCTCCGACTGCGGCGGCCTGGTCCGCGCCGGCCTGGCGCCGTACACCAGCGAAGATGACGTGCGAAGGTTGATCCACGGCGTGGCGCGCATCGCGTCGGGGAGCTGACGGCGGCCCTCATCCCCCCGACCCCCTTCTCCCGAACTGCAGGAGAAGGG